>RFIK01000142.1 GCA_003695605.1 Chlorobiota bacterium | reverse complement strand
GTATGGAACAGGCGGAAAGATCGCCCACTCGTACGGTAACGATCGCCATTCGGCTTTCAGCTCGTCGCGATCCCACCGTGCCAGACCAAGCCAGACCCCGTATTGCTTGACCACCGGAATGATGATCCGTCCATTGAGTGATGCGATGATTGGCTTGTCATTGGCGAGAAAATCCGCACAAAGAGCAACGATGCCCAGCGCAACTACTAACCAGAATGCCGCAACACCAAGTCCATTGCGGGCGAACTGCCGGCGAACGTACGCTGCGTAACTTTGACTATGCCGTGCGTTTCCCATAGGCGATTCGCGGGTCAACGATAGAGTAGAGGATGTCCGAAAGCAAGATTCCGACGAGCGTTAGCACTGCGCTGAGCGTGAAAATCGCCATAATCATCGGGTAGTCGCGTGCAACGAGCGCCATATACGAAAGCTCCCCCATTCCTGGAATGCTGAATATTGTTTCGACGATAACACTTCCGCCAACAAGGCTGGGTAGAATCCCCGCGAGCAGTGTGATAATTGGGATAAGCGAATTGCGCATGGCATGGATAGCGATCACTCGTCGTTCTGGCAGTCCCTTCGCGCGGGCAGTACGAATGAAATCCTGGCGAATAGTTTCGAGCATGGCGCTTCGCATTTGCCGCGAAATGAACGCAAACGATCCGTACGTGTACACAATCATCGGCAGCACCAAGTGCCAGAGGACATCACCTACTTTGCTCCACAATGGCAGAAAGTCGAAGCGATTTGAATACAGCCCGCCTGGTGGGAACAGGTACGCGAACTCTGGATTGCACACGAACGTCAGCGCGAGCGTCGCTACCCAAAAGGTCGGTAACGAATAGAGCGCAAAGAGTCCGAACGTAACGATGCGATCCCCGAGCGAACCTGCGCGAACTGCGGAATACACCCCAAGCGGAATTGCAATCACGTACGCAAGGAATACCGCAGCGATATTCATGGCGAGTGTGATAGGCAACCGCTCGGCAATTTTCTCGAGCACTGGGCGATTGTCAATAAATGAAACGCCGAAATCGAGACGAGCAAGATCGCCAAGCCAGAGGATGTACTGCTCAGCAATGGGACGGTCAAGCCGCATTTGCTTGCGCCAAAGCTCGAACGTTTCCCGCGTCATCACATTCCGCGCCGAGAGGGTGCCTTCTGCACCGACTCCTGCTTTGACCGCTGCTGGGTCTCCCGGTGCAAGTCGTGTCAGCCCAAACGCAATGAGTGTAATGACAATCAAAGTGGGAATGAACAGCAAAACGCGCTGGGCAATGTACTGCACCATGCACTACGATTCCGTGGATTGAACTGCGGCGAAATTACCGCTCGGAGGACCGGGCTTGTGGCGATGTTGGAAACGCGCATTCGCTTGCTGTGCAATTTGTTCAAACAGCTGGCGATTCTCGAGCAAATACCGCTTGGCGTCATCGTAGGTGTTGGGAATGATGCCGTCGAGAATTGCCTGTTCGAGCGTATGTTTGATAGCGCCAACCGCAGGCGAGGGGGACAATCCAAAAATCTGCATGATTTCTTCCCCACGCACTGGAGATTGGAACGCTGCTAAGCGGTCTCGCTCGCGCACCTGTTCGATTTTTCGATAGACGATGTCGTAGTTTGCAAGGTACTGCTCAGCACGGTGTTGGTTCTGCGTGGTGATATCAGCCCGGCAGAGCGTAAAAAGATCATCGAGCCACGGGCCTGCTTGAACGGCTAAGCGTCGGAGTGCAGAATCAGTGACCCCTTCGTCCACGAGCGCCATCGGACGTTGGTGGAGTCTGACGAGCGTTTCAACGTACCGAAGATGCTCCAGCGGCAACTTGAGCCGACGAAAGATCCGCTCTTGCCAGCGTGCACCGCGTTCTTCGTGACCGTGGAAGGTCCAGCCAATACCTGGTATGAACTTTTTCGTCTTCGGCTTGGCGATGTCATGCACGAGCGTTGCAAACCGCAGCCAGAGGTTATCGCTGGCGGCAGCGACGTTATCGAGCACTTTCATTGTGTGGAAGAACACATCCTTGTGTGCATAGCGGCGTTCCCCATCGGCCGCAAGCTCTACTCCCGCAAGGCGGTCGAGCTCAGGGAAGATGTAGCGGAGCAGCCCAGTTTTATGGAGGATGATAAAGCCGATGCTTGGCTTTGGCGCAGCAAGGAGTTTGAGCAGCTCATCGGTGATTCGTTCTTGGGAGACGATCGTGATTCGTTCAACCATCTGCTTGATTGCATCGAATGCATCCTCTGCGATACGGAAATTGAGCTGCGCTGCAAAGCGCGCTGCTCGAACCATGCGGAGCGGATCTTCGTGGAATGTCTCTAACGGTGGGCGCGGTGTCCGCAGCAGGCGGCGGTCAAGATCGGCAAGGCCGCCGGTTAAGTCGAGGATCGTGCCAGCCTCCGGCCCGACAAGCGGCACAGCGAGCGCATTGACGGTAAAGTCTCTGCGGAAGATGTCATCTTCGAGCGTACCATCGCTGGTGATCGGCTTGCGAGAATACTCATCGTAGATTTCCTTGCGGGTGCCAACAAATTCCAGGTGATAGTCCCCAATCGGCACCATCGCCGTACGGAAGCGTTCGTAGATGACCGCTTTCGATCGGAAGTGTTTGGCTACTTTCTCTGCGAACGTGAGTGCATCTCCCAGAACAGTGCAGTCAATATCGGTGCGGGCTCTGCCCAAGAGCCGATCGCGCACGTAGCCACCGACAAGGTAGAGCCGGACGCTATGCCGTCGTGCCAATCGTTGTAACTTGAGGACAATCGGGTCGTCGAGTGGAAATGTCATTGAAATGCAGAGTACGTAACCTTCCCGCAAATTTACCAGTAGCCTTACTCGACATCGTCGGATGTGCCCGAGCATGGAGCGGTGCCAGAAAAAAAGAAGCCTCTGTTCCTCGAACAGAGGCTTCGAAGTAAGAAAATGGACTCGCGGCGATACTACGGCCCCTGATCCCACCACATGGGTGTAAACTTCCAATCGGCGCTTGTCGAGCCCGGCGGAATATTCTGCTTGTTGAAGAGCCGTTCAGATTGCGGTAATGGGAATCGGCGCGGAATTCGATTGCCCGTGAGTGGTGTCAATGTAGGTATATCCGTTCGCCGCCAATCCGTCCATGATTCGAATTGGGTGTAGAGCGCGATGTACTTTTGGGTCATGATGTGCGCGAGTGTGATGTCACCAGAAGGTACAACGTCAGGATTGGCCAGGTATGTAGCGACATCCGCATCTGCAACGCCGAACCACTGCATTGAAGCACGGATCGCATCTTGATAGGCAGTCTTGGCACCACTGAGATCACCGGTGCGGAACTTCGCTTCCGCCTCGATGAACTTCTGCTCGGCATACGAGAGCAGAACGACGGGCGAGTTGATTGACGCGTAGAATGACCCCAGTTCATCATCATTGGGGATGGAGTCAGTTGGCCGTTTTGGGGTCGCTCCAATCATTGGCCGTCGAGGGTCTTGCAAGCGATTGAGCAATCGTGCAAAGAATGGAGCGATACGGATGTCATGACGGTCCTGGTCGAAGCCGTAGAGCGGGTTAGCGTTGGTTACTGATGTGCCAAAGCGCATGACCAGATCATCGGAATTGTCCGCAAAGGCGTTTGGTAAGAACGAAAGTGCTGCTGCAGCAGCGTTCGCAGCATCGCGCTTTGTTAGGTGAATGGCGTAGCGTGCTTTCAGTGCATACGCAGCCTTTTTCCACTTGGCGAGATCTCCGCCGTAGAAATAGTCATCTGCACCCGGTTTGAAAACGGACTGCGCTGCATTGAGATTCTGCAACGCGGTGTCGAGCAAGCGACCAATGGTGAGGTAAATCAGCTGCTGCTGGTCAAATTTCGGGTGGGTATTAGCCTGCCCCTGGAACGCTTCGGAGAATGGCACATCTCCGAATCCATCGGTCACAAGCCCTATCGAGTAGGCCATCAAGATACGAGCAATGCCGGCGTAGTGTGGAGACTGCTGCGCATCTGCCTTCTTGATGAGCGTGTTGCAATTCCCCATGATGCGGTAGATATTCTGCCAGTAATTGTCAATGTCCCCTTCGCCAAGCGAGTAGTCTGCGTAGTAGCCCAGATGCTGCCGATCCACTCCGCTATGATGTTGGGTGTAAAGACTGGCAAAGCGACTCGGATCACTCCCGTGCTGCCATGCGAGGGAACCTTCGACAGCCGGTAGGAGCAAATTGAGCGAGACGTCAGCAGGATTGTTGGGATTGACGTTGAGTGATGTATCCACCCACCGATCGCACCCAGGAAGGAGGGCGATCAATCCCACGCTCAGAGAGAACACAACGGACTTTGTAATCGCATTCATGGCTGATTTCGTGAAAGTGTTCAACATTGTCATTCCTCCGTTAGAAATTTGCCCGAATACCGAAGCCGTAGGAGCGAATGCCGGGATTGTTGAAGTAATCAATCCCTTGGCCATTGACCGAGCCAACGAGCGACGTTTCGGGGTCAACGCCGGTGTACTTCGTGCTCAGGAATAGATTCCTTCCAGTAAGGAAGACATCAAGTCCTTTGACGAAACCGAGCGCATTAGTGACCGCTCCTGGAATGCGGTATGAGAGTGTGACTTCGCGTAGACGTATCCATCCGGCATCCTCCACGTACGGCTCTGTGTTGTTTGCGGTGAAGGAATTTGCGCGCGTGCGCCAGAAGGTTTGATCGGCGCCGTTCGGAAGTCTTTTCGTGTTTGGCACGTATGTGACATTCCCTTGATCATCAACTTGCTCGACAACACCCTCGACGACGCCGTCACGTATGGTGACGCCTGCGAATGTTCCATTAAGTGCACCACGACTCTCAGTAACTTTCGCAGTACCAAAGAAAACGAGCGCGCCTTTGGTACCATTCCACATCTTGCCTCCCTGCTTCCAATCAAGGACAGCATTGAGAGAGAGGCCACCATACGAGATCGTCAAGTTTCCACCCAAAATCCAGTCAGGGAGGAACGATCCCCATCCACGCTCGTTTGGATCGACAATTGGCAATCCATTAGCATCAACCACGATTCGCCCTTGGGGATCTCGCTTCCACCCTGGACCGTAGATTTGCCCGTAGGGCTTCCCTGTATCTGCACGAACAGAGGTACCGACAAACCCTGACAGAAAGATTGTTTGTATCCCTGGCGCTAAAGTTTCGACAGTGTTGTTGAAAGTCGAAAAGTTGACATCGAGCGCGATGTTCCAATCCTCGTCGCGATATGGGACAAGATGCAAGACCGCTTCGATACCACTGTTTTTCATCGTTCCTGCATTGAGAAACTGGAACGGGAAACCTGTGGTTGGGGAAATTGGCACCTGGAGAATTTGATCAACGTTCCGCGTCTGGTACCAGGTAACATCCAATCCAATACGGTTCTCGAAGAATTTCAACTCGAGTCCAGCCTCGATTTCCTCTCGCTTTTCTGGGCGGAGATTATTGTTCCCCAGCGTTGCAGATTGGATGAAACCAGGTACCCCGTTCAGTGGCCATTGGATTGGGGCAGCAACCCAACCGTCACTAATCGTTGCACGCGTAAAAGGTGTCGTTAAGGCGTAGAGTGGCGCATCACTCCCGACTGTTGCGTACGAGAGACGTAGCTTGCCGAAAGAGAAGATGCTTTCCTCTTCTTTGAAGAGTTCGGAGAAGACAAAACTCGCCGAGATGTTGCCATACCCGAACGCGTTCTTTTCCTTCGGTAACGTCGTTGAACGCTCCACCCGGTAGCTTCCGTTGAGGTAGAGCATTTCCTTGAAGGAGAGCTGTGCATCGAAGAACGTCCCGAGTCGGCGAAGTATGCCGTTACTTGCGTAGGGTGTATAGCTGACAGCGTTACTGATATCGTAGAACTTCGGTACGGTCAGTTGATCACCGATAACACCGGTCGTGAGGAAATCGTTGTTGAAAATCTGTGTCCCAAGTGTCAGCCGTGCTTGGATGTCGCTGGTCACTTCCCGCTTGAACGTGAGTAAGAGATCGGCGTTGATGTTGCGATTGCGAACATCACCGACAACAACACGCCCGGCAGGAGCGGTTGCTGAGTTAATCGCAATGATGTTCTTTTCTTGCGTTGCATATTGATCCATCCCAACACGGAATGTTGCTGAAAAATCGCCAATCGCATCTTGACCGAACCAACGTTCTGGGTAGTAATCCAGTTGGGCAGAACCAATGAAGCGATCGGTCGCATCGGTATATGCATTTTGCGTGACAGTCCAGAATGGATTGTCATAGACTCCGTACCCGCGATAGGTACGCTGGCGGCCATCAGGGAAGCTGTAAGCATCGGGATGATTGATAGCATCGGTCCCGTAGCCATTCGAATTATCGAACGTCGGTGGTGTCCGCAGTAGCCCGAGCATGACACCCGAAATGTTCGAGCCTTTTTGCACCCGTCGCCCTCCAGAGCGCACATACTGCGCTGCTGCATTGAGTTTGAGGTCGCTGCGAAGGTTGACATCGCCGTTGAGTCGCAGCGACGTACGTTGGAAATTGCTCAGCGGCACTACACCAGTGGTTCGAGCATCATTGATCCCGAAATAGTATGAACCCCAGCTTGATCCTGAGGAAATAGTAAGGCTATGTGTTGTCGTTCCGCCTGTCACAAAGAAGTTCTTTGGATTGTCGTAGGGAGTTATTGGCTTGCCATTCGGTGCGTCTGAGACCCCCTTGATCGTACCATTTTTGTCCCACGGATTCGGCGTCGTCGGATCGTAGCGGAGGGTATCAATGAGCGCACCCCATGAGCTTCCTTGCCCTGTTTGTGGACCTTGGTACCGACCATTGAGCCCCTGAGAGTACTTGTTCTGAAGCTCTGGCAGCTTGTTGACTTGATCGAATGTAGTGTTGTAAGAATACTGGACGTTGACTGTCCCATCACGCCGCCCTTTCTTCGTTGTGATGACAATCGCCCCTGCCGATGTGCTAACCCATACAGTGATGTCGCTGCTGCGCCTTTGAGCACGTTGATACTCTCAATGTCATCGGGATTGATATCGAGGATCCGCGAAACCTGGTCAACACTGTTGACAGCGTTACCACTACTGGCCTCTGCTGCATTCGATGCATTCGTGAACGCGGCATAGTCAGAATTGTCGATAAGAACGCCATCGACGACAAATGCCGGTTGATTGTTGAACGAGATCGAGTTGACCCCACGGAGTCGGATATACGAAGCGCTCCCCGGTGAGCCCGAGGAAGAATTGATTTGAACACCTGCAACTTTCCCAACAAGTGCGTTGACCAAGTTCTGCTCGCGGTTCTGCGAAATACTTGTTCCACTGATTTCTTGGGTGGCATAACCCAACGATCGCTTTTCCCGCTCGATCCCGACAGCAGTTACTACAACCTTCTGCAGCTCAAGCACGTCGTTCTTCAGGTAAATCGTGACGTTCTCACGGCCAGCGACGTTGACTTCTTCGGTGACTTTCCCGACCAAACTCACCACGAGAATCTGCGAGGAAGTCGTCGGCACATCAATCGAGAATTCACCATCCGAACGGCGGACGACCGTTCCAACCTTTGTGCCCTTGACTTTGATGACCGCACCTAAAAGCGGCTCCTTCGTTTCTGCGTCGAGGACTTTGCCCGTCACGCGGCGTACATCCTGCGCATGGAGGGAATACGCATTGCCCAAAAGGGCAAGTGCAGAGAGCACGGCAGCGCACCTGCCAAGAACCCGAAACAACGGCTTCATACGAATGCCTAGAAAGTGGTTCGACAAACACAACTCTTCTGGGTGAGAGTGTCCCATGGGAAGACTTTCGTGATACCTCAAATCGCGTGGTGGTGTGGTGCTGCCTCCATCCTCCTTGCACAAACATACAACACGGAGGGGAAATTTACACTCGCGTTACACGTTGAAGCGGAAATAGATAATGTCCCCATCAGCAATGATGTACTCCCGCCCCTCGATGCGATAGAGGCCTGCATCGCGCACTGCTTGCTCGGATCCAAGCCGCTCCCAAGTGGCATAACTCATAACCTCTGCTCGGATGAAACCTTTCTCAAAATCCGAGTGAATTACTCCTGCTGCTTCCGGTGCACGTGTCCCTGCTCGGACTGTCCATGCATGCGCTTCTTTCGGTCCAGCAGTAAAGAACGTGATGAGCCCCAAAAGCCGATAGGCACGTTCGATGAGCCGCTCCAACGCGGGACGTTCCATGCCAAGCTCGGCAAGGAAAAACGCCCGTTCCTCGGGCGGAAGTGTAGCGATCTCTGCTTCGATCTTGCCGCAGAGCACGACAACATCTGCTCCTCGCTGC
>RFIK01000141.1 GCA_003695605.1 Chlorobiota bacterium | reverse complement strand
TCGAATACGCAGGGCGGGTGGCAGACTTTCTGGAGTTCGCCGAGCTCATGTGTCTCGATGCGCTCCACCGCGAGGAATCCTCCGGCGGGCACTTCCGTGAGGAGTACCAAACTCCCGAGGGCGAAGCACTCCGCAACGATAACGACTTTGCGTACGTCGCCGTTTGGGAATACACCGGACCGGATTCGCCACCTCGCCTCCACAAAGAGCCTCTGGTGTTCGAACATGTCAAACTCACCGTTCGGAGCTACAAGTAATGAAACTGACTCT
Source organism: Chlorobiota bacterium (assembly GCA_003695605.1). GTDB lineage: Bacteria > Bacteroidota > Ignavibacteria > Kapaibacteriales > NICIL-2 > NICIL-2. The sequence goes on along the minus strand of RFIK01000141.1, from coordinate 6,713 downwards.
CCACATCTGGCGTCAAGCGGGGCCGAACGTCGCTGGGAGATTCGAGACGTACCAGCTCGACGATGTAAGCCCGCACATGAGTTTCCTCGAAATGCTCGATGTCCTCAACGAGCGGCTCATTGCAGAAGGAAAAGACCCCGTCGCATTCGAGCACGACTGTCGCGAGGGCATCTGTGGATCCTGCGGCATGGTCATCAACGGCCGTCCCCATGGGCCGCGGAAGCGGACGACGGCATGCCAGCTCCACATGCGGATGTTCCGCGACGGAGACGAGCTCTGGATCGAGCCATGGCGTGCGCGTGCATTTCCGGTGCTCAAGGACCTCATCGTTGATCGCAGCAGCTTCGACCGCATCATTGCTGCTGGTGGCTACATTAGTTGCCACACGGGTGGTGTTCCTGATGCCAACGCGATTCCGGTTCCGAAGCCAGCTGCGGATCGTGCATTCGATGCTGCTGCATGTATCGGTTGCGGTGCCTGTGTCGCAGCGTGCCCGAACGCCTCGGCGATGCTCTTTGTCGCTGCAAAGGTTGCGCATTTGGGTTCACTTCCGCAAGGGCAGCCAGAGCGCTACCGGCGCGTCCGGCGGATGGTCGAGGCAATGGAATCCGAAGGCTTTGGCCACTGCAGTAACCACTACGAGTGCGAGGCAGCGTGCCCGAAAGGCATTAGCGTCGAATACATTGCTCAGCTCAACCGCGACCTGCGTCGCGCTGCGCTCGTTGGCGAGGAGGTGCTGCCGTAAGGAGCACTATCTTTGCGTGCTGCTACCGTAGAGGCTTGCACCATGGCACGTCCGCAGTCGCCCATCCGCACACCGGAACGAACCGCCGATGACGAGCTTGATAGCTCGCTGCGGCCATCGCGTTTTGCTGAGTTTCGCGGACAGAAAAAGATCCTCGACAACCTCAAAGTGTACATCGCTGCTGCACGCAAGCGTGGGGAATCGCTCGACCATGTGCTCTTTATCGGTCCGCCTGGCTTGGGGAAAACAACCCTGAGCTACATCATCGCAAACGAGATGGGCAGCGACATCAAAGTTACCAGCGGACCGGTGCTGGAAAAGCCTGGCGATTTGGCGGGACTACTCACCAATCTGAACGAACGCGACATTCTGTTCATTGACGAAATCCATTCCCTCACGCGCGTCATCGAGGAGTACCTCTACTCTGCAATGGAGGACTTCCGCATTGACATCATGATCGAAAGCGGTCCGGCAGCGCGTTCGATTCAGATTTCCTTGCCGCGCTTTACGCTCGTCGGTGCAACGACGCGTGCTGGGCTTATTAGCAGTCCCTTGCGGTCGCGCTTTGGGATCGTCAGTCGGCTCGATTACTACGATGCTGCCGAACTCTTCCACATTGTGATGCGATCGGCTTCGATTCTCGGTGTCCCAATCGAGGATGAAGCAGCAATGGAGATTGCACGTCGCTCGCGCGGAACACCGCGGATCGCAAACCGTCTGCTCCGCCGCACACGGGACTTTGCCGATGTCCATGGCGCCGGGATTATCACGCGTGAGATTGCGCTCATGACGCTCGACGCACTCGATGTGGACGAATACGGCCTCGATGAGATGGACAAAACGATTCTCCTGACAATCATCGAGAAGTTCCATGGTGGTCCAGTTGGGCTCAACGCACTTGCTGTTGCCGTTGGCGAAGAGCCTGGTACAATCGAGGAAGTCTACGAGCCCTTCTTGATTCGGGAAGGCTTCCTCAACCGCACCCCTCGTGGACGCGAAGTCACCCCGCTTGCCTATAAGCACCTGGGGATCGCGCCTCCACACTCGATGATGTCACTGTTTGGCGATTCGTAGTGGAAACGTCGCAGGTAGTATTCTTCGATCGCGACGGAATCGTCAACCGTCGCATCGAGGGTGGCTACGTTCGAACGCCCGACGAGTTCATCTTCTGCGAGGGATTTTTCCCGCTCTTTCGATGGGTCAAGGATGCAGGCTTCCGCGCAATTATTGTTTCCAATCAGCAAGGGGTCGCCAAAGGGATCATGACCGATCGCCAACTTTGGGCGCTCACCGAATGGATGCAATCGCGCATCGAAGAACGCACAGGGAGCAGATTCGACGACGTGTACTACTGCACAGAGCTGGATTCGCTCCAGTCGCGCTGCCGCAAGCCGCAGCCAACGATGCTTCTGGAAGCACTCGCAAAATGGAACGGCGATGCATCATCGTCGTGGATGATTGGCGATATGCCAAGCGATGTCGAGGCTGCTGTCAAGGCTGGAGTCAGAGCAATTTTAGTTGGGCCATATGCACCGGAGGACACACCAGCTGCATTTGCAGTCGTACCCGATCTTGCATCGTGTTTGGATGTGCTCCGCAGGGCAGTCGAAGCGTAGAGTTACTCTTCCCGCCAACGGGTCTCGTTCCTTGCCAAGGATGGAAGCAAGGGAATGCCCAGTGCTGCAGATGCGCTCCTGTGCACCAGCGATCGAAGAGCATTCACCTGACGCTGTTCTCTCTATCCATTGAATCGGCTCACGCTCCGAACCCCGCGGATGCGTTTGATCCGTGCGAAAATTTCGTTGAGGTGATCGAGATTTTCGACGTAGAGCGTGATGATGCCCTCGAACTCGCTGCCGAAGGCGTCAATGTTGACGCTCCGAATATTGGTGTTGCGGTAGCCAGTAATGGCATTCGTGATGTCGTGGAGCATACCGGAACGGTCTTCTCCAGTAACGCGAATGGTTGCTAAATACACGCCATCCGAATGTGGTGCCCAGGAAAGATTGACCAGGCGCGCCTGGAGAGGCTGTCCCATCTCTGCAATGTTGCGGCAGTCACGGCGATGAATCTTGATGCCACTTCCGATGGTGATCACGCCGACGATGTCATCGCCGGGCACTGGGTTACAGCAGCGTGCGTACTGGTAGAGCAGATTCGGGATCGTCGGATGGTCACCTTCGAGGATCACTGCGCTCGAGGAGCGAAGCCGTTCTGGCAAGGTTGTCGTCGCTTGTATTTCGGCAGGAGGAAGGGAGGGGGCTGCCGGTTCACCACGAAGGAGTTGCGCTGCAGATGCGACGTCGAGCACGCCCAAGCCAAGCTTGTAGAAAAACTCGGTGGGGCTTGGTACACCGAGCTTGGCGAGCATGCGGTCGAATTGTTCTTGGGTTGGCGAGCATTCCAGCTTGCGGAGCTGCTTTTCCCAGAGCTGCTTGCCAAGCTCGACGACGCGACGTTTTTCCTCGTTGAGATACTTGCGTATGTTCGATTTCGCTTTGTGCGTTACGCAGATGCGTTCCCAGTCGCTCGTTGGGTGCTGATTTTTCGAGGTAAGGATTTCAACCTGATCGCCAGTTTGGAGTTTGTGGTCGAGGGGGACGAGTTTGCCGTTGACCTTTGCGCCGATGCAGTGGTTGCCGATCTCGCTGTGGATTGCATAGGCAAAATCAATCGGCGTTGCACCCTTGGGCAAGATGATCAGGTCGTTGCGTGGTGTGTAAACGTAGATCTCGTCTTGGTAAAGGTTGAGCTTGAACGACTCGATGAGTTGTTCGGGGGCTTCATCGCCAGCACTTTCGAAAATGTCGCGGACCCAGTTTGCCCATTCCTCAAGTTCTTTGTCGTGCCACCAGGAGGGAACGCGACCGTTGCCTTGATTTTCCTTGTAGCGGAAGTGGGCAGCAATGCCGCGTTCGGCAACTTCGTGCATCGCACGAGTGCGGATTTGGACCTCGACACGCTTGCCTTCGGGACCAATGAACGCAGCGTGGAGCGATTGGTACGAGTTCTTCTTCGGACGGGCGATGTAATCTTTGAAGCGCTCGGCGATCGGCTCGTAGATGTCTGCAACGATGCCGTAGACCGTGTAGCAATCTTTGTTCTCGTTGGTATCGAGGATGATACGCACAGCGAGCAGATCGTACAGCTCGCTGAGCGGTACACCCAGGCGTTGCATTTTCAGGTAGATCGAGTAGATGTGCTTGGGGCGGCCGGTGATTTCGAAGCGGAAGCCTTCCTTCTTGAGTCGCTCGACGATAGGTTCGACAAACCGCGCGATATAGGCTTCACGGTCTGATCGGGATTCGGCGAGCGCCTGCTTGATGGCATCGTAGTCGGTCGGGTTGAGGTACTTGAAAGCTAAGTCCTCCAACTCCCACTTGAGATTGGCAAGTCCGAAGCGATGCGCAAACGGCGCGTAGATGTCGAGTGTCTCGCGAGCGACACGCTGTTGCCGCTCTGGCGGAAGGTGTCCGAGTGTACGCATATTGTGCAGGCGATCGGCAAACTTGATCAAGATGACGCGGACGTCCTTGACCAGGGCAAGAAGCAACTTGCGATAGTTCTCCGCTTGCCGTAGTTCTGTGCTACGGAAGATGCCGCTGATCTTGGTCGCGCCGTCAACAATCTCGGCAACGGTGCTGCCGAACTCAGCACGGATGTCGTCGAGTGAATAGGTCGTGTCCTCGACGACGTCGTGGAGAAGTGCAGCACAGACGCTAACGTCGTCGAGCGGAATTTCGTTGACGATGATGCGCGCAACTTCGAGCGGATGTGTGTAGTACGGTTCGCCGGACTCACGGACGTCGTTCTTGTGTGCCTGGATGCAGAATTGAAATGCTTTGCGGATGAGCGCTTCGTCGCATCGTGCCAGATTGCGACGGCATTCATCGAGCAGTAGCTCCAGATCGGCATCCGGATCGATACCGATCGTATGCGAAAGCTCTTTCGTTTTCCGCCAAAGGAAGCCGAGCTTCATCGTTCGGGACGGGACATGCACTTCTAAAGACGAAACTACTGCATGGGCGTTGTGTTCAAGATTCACTCGTCAGTGCCGATACAGACGGTGCCGAACTATGCCGTGCGTGCTCACTTCGGAATCATGATGAGAACAGTTCCACCGAATCCTTCTGCGGATGTGGCGGCAGAACGCGCATCGCTCGTCCATCCGATTACGTACTATGAGCAGCTTGCTGATGCAGGCGGGCTCTACGACTTTTTGCAGACGACAATGCGAGAGCGCTTCGAGCACGACACGTCCTTTCGCTACCAGATGCTCCGCATCTTGCTCCAGCGAAGCAACGTTGTGCTCCCCGAAGTCGAGTGTGTACTCCTTGCTGAGTTGCGCGATGCACTTGCTGTATTTCTCTCCACTGTTGAACAATGCCACAAACAAGCGGCATCCCTGTAAGCCAGAGTTTGCTCGAGCTTTTTAGCACCGTCCGCCAACAAGCGGAGCAATACAAGGCTGTCTACGAAACGCTCATGCGGAAAGCCTACGAGCTCGATCAATTCCGCGCAACGGCCTATCATGAATTCGATCAACTCAAGCACTCGGTCCAGGACCTCCAGCAGATGCTGCGTGGATCCGTCGAATCGGAGCTGGAGCAATTCCGTGAGCACATCAGCCTCGTCGAGCGGATGTACACCGAGCTTGCAACTATTGAACAGCTCCGCGTGAGCCTTACCAAGCTCGAAGAGCGGTTTGCCAAGCGAACGCTCGAACTTGACGCGATACTCTTGAGCATTCGACAGATGGTTGAGTCCGCTACCGATGAACGCTTCGGCAAGCTCGAGGATTACATCGCCAGCAAACTCCGAACGATCGAAGGGGATGTCAGCACGCTCGACTCGCATATCTACGCGATGCAGGAGTTCTTCAAAAAAGAGATCGCAGAGTTGAACGAGGAGTTGGCACGCTACAAAAAGAAGATCCCCGAAACGCGCTACATCCTCGATGAGACCAGCAAGTACATCGTCTCCATGCTTGAAGAAGCCGAGCGCCGTTTCAACGATAAGCTCGACGATTACAGCGCCCAGGTGGACGAGCGTATTGGGCAGGCGCTCAGTCGGCTCTTCGGTAACACAGACTTAGCCAGCGACCTTGCCCGCGCAAACGCCCGCGCCCAAGAGATTATCCGCAGGGCGGATGCGCTCGAGCGGCGGATGTCGCTGTCGGTATGGATCTCCCTTGTCCTCGGAGGTGTCGCGCTCATCCTCGCCCTGATTACAATCCTGACGTAGCGAGTGCCTCGAGACTGCGGCGGTCGAACCATACGTAGACGTACTGTCGCCGATCCATCGCGTTGTTCCGATAGCCGCGGACGTACGGCTGCAAGAGCCGGTAGTCTTCGTCGTAAAACAGCAGTAGCATTGGAGCATCAGCGATGGCAACTTGCTCAGCCTGAGCGAAGAGTTCGTTCCGACGGCGGCGATCGAGCTGGGAGCGTGCTGCCTCGAAGAGCGCGTCGTAGCGAGGGTTGCGATAGCGAGTGCTATTGAGCGGCGATGCCGCCGTCGGATCGCGGGGCACGAGCTTGCCGTAGTAGAGGTTGAGGAACGATTCGGGGTCTGGATAGTCGGCAATCCAGCCCAAGCGAAAAAACGGTGCGCGTCCGTGGTCAATTTCGTCCAGGTGACGTGCAAATTCGACGATCTTGAGTCCCACCTGAATACCGAGATATTCGCCAAGCTGCTGTTGGACTGCTTCGGCAACGAGGAGATTCCTCCCACCACCACTGTTGAGCTGTAGTTCCAAGGGAGGGAACATTCCATTCCTGCCATAGCCTGCCTCTGCAAGCAGCTGCCGGGCTCGTGCTGGGTCGAAATGGTACCCTCGGACACGGTCGGCAGGATAATCCGGCATCGCTGGGGGAACCAAGCCATGATGCGCTGGCATCCCACCTTGGCCTTTGAGTACAAAGCGCAGAATACGTTCCCGATCGACAGCGTAGTTGAATGCCTGACG
>RFIK01000140.1 GCA_003695605.1 Chlorobiota bacterium | reverse complement strand
TTCGTATCTGCCAGAATCAATCCTCGCTCGAGCGCATACTCATGCGCGTAGCGGTAGAGCTCTAACGAATAGTTGCGCAATTGCTCGGCACGTTCCTGACCGAGACGGTCAGCCATCGCCTCGAAAGTGATGTTCTCATCGTGCCAGCGATCGGCTTTCGTTGCTGGCGTAAACAGTGGCTCTGGGAGTCGCTCTGATTGCCGCAGACCCGGCGGGAGAGCAATGCCCGCTACTGTTCCATGCTGTAAGTATTCCCGCCACGCAGAGCCTGCCAAATAGCCGCGCACAACGCACTCAAAGCGGATAGGCTCAGTACGACGGACAAGCATCGTCCGACCGTCGAGTTCTGGGTGCTCGCTGACGAGCGCAGGCAGGACGTCGCGCACCTCTACGCTGAGCAGATGGTTGGGGACGATATGCTGCGTCCGTTCGAACCAAAATGCCGAAAGCTGCGTGAGCACAATGCCCTTGCCAGGGATCGGCTCAGCCATCACAACGTCGTAGGCAGAGACCCGATCGGTTGCTACAATCAGCAACCGGTCATCATCAACGGCAAAGACATCGCGCACTTTTCCGCGATGGAAAAGCGGGAGCGGTAGCTCAGAGCGGCTCAGTGTTGCTGGATATACCATCACCAGAGTACCTGAGAAAGTTGTGCGATCATTTCGGCGCCGAGCGTGCGTATCGGCTGGGGGGCAGTATGTGCAAGCACATCGCGGAGGTAAAATTCGAGCGTTGCGCCGCGGAGCACCGACCACCGAACAGCAACGTTGAGCAAGAGTGGCATGCGCTCCTCTAGTGAGCGTGGGTTGAGTTCAATGTTTGCCGAAACCGAGCGACCGAGCGATTGCTCTATCCCCACCCATGCATTCGGCGACGTACCATTGAAGCGGAGATCGAGTCCGTACCCTACGCCGCCGTGGAGTGCAACACCGCCGAGCGCCCATCGGAACTGCTTGCTCAGTGCCAAGAATGCTCCTGCTGCAGGCGTGGCAAAGGTTGTTCCCCTCGTCGCACCCCGCCCGAGCGTTTCTACGCCGAGCGCCACCGCAGGAAATGCAAGCGATTCTTCGATGACGCGCCATCGCAGGTGAACCGCTGGCGTGCCTTGCCAGCCGATAGCGTTCGAACCAATAACGCCAGTACCGCTATAGCCCAGACCAAGCTGGAGTCGAGCCAGTGGTGAAGCGACCGCTTCGAGCAGCACCCCTCCTTGCTCAAAGGCAATGACGCGCACGAGCATTCCACCGCGCGGCAGCACACCTGCGGTCGGCATCTCCACGATGCGCTGAGATTCGTAGAGCGCCAACTCACCAGCGCTCCCTTGTGCAAGGAGCAAACTGCGAAGAAGGAACAACGCGCACGCAGCTACCCAGACCTTCATCGAGCGACTACACCGGGAGCAGTCCCTTGTTGGATTTCGAGCGTGAGAACACGATCAGGTTTGACCGCAATACGCAGTGTCAAGAGCAAGTATGCGGCATCCTCCGCAATTTTTCCCCACCCAACCGTTTCGCTACGAGCAGAACATCCGCAGTTGATCTCCAGCCCTCGTGCCATAGCAGAGCCGATCGCACCGATAAACACAACGAGCATCAGCGCGGCAAGCACTGCATTGGTGCGAAGCCGTATCCCGAAGAGCAGGCACAAGCCCACCACGAGCTCAAGCCACGGCAAAACGATCGCCAGCAGATTCACTAGTGCGAGCGGTACGAGCTGATAGCGCTCGATGTTGAGAGCAAAGTCTGCCGGCGCAGCAACCTTATCAACCGCGTACATGACGAAAATGCCGCCGACGATTGCTCGTGCCAGAAGCCCAAAGGCTGGATGTGCCAGCACTGCGCGCATGTTTGTTGCTCGCTGATTATCAACGTCGCTCAAAAATACGCCGACTCTGCCGTGCCTTCCGCATCACAAGCATAGCCACCAAGTGCTGCAGGCGTCGAACTGGCTGCATCGGATATTTGCGTAACCATAACTTCACGCACGTGATGAACAAGCGCTTCGTTCTCGTCGTTGATGATAGCAGCGAATTCTTAAGCCTTGTCGAACTGGCACTCGAGCCTGTCGCCGAACAACACCACCTCGGCATCCTCCATGCCACGAGTGGCCAGGAAGCGCTTGCACTGCTGGAGCAGCACCCAAGCACTGCAGCACTGCTGACGGATCTGGCAATGCCAACGATGGATGGGCTTGAACTGATTCGGCGATGCAGAAGTCGCTTCCCTCTCCTCCAGATCGTTGTGCTCTCTGGCCGCAGCGATAGCGGAGCCATCATCGAAGCAATCCGTGCCGGTGCGAGCGATTACATCATCAAACCACCCACGCTCGAAGAACTCGAATCGTCGCTCCTTGCAGCGTTGGAGCGCTACAGCCAGCTTGACCGTCAACTGCAGGTGCGGGATAAGCTCGAGCAGTACGAACGAGAGCTTGCTATCGCTGCCGGCATCCAGCGGCAGATGCTGCCGCTGCCTCTGGACTCGAGCAGATGCCGAAATGTAAGCGTAGCGGCGCTGTTGATGCCTGCCCGTCACGTTGCAGGCGACTTTTACGATCACTGGCTCATGCCCGACGACAGGCTTGCTGTCTGTATCGGCGATGTCTCTGGCAAAGGAATCAGTGCCGCGCTCCTGATGGCAATGACGAAGACATTGCTACGCTCCCACATCGAGCACGGCAGCACGATTACCGAAGCGCTTGCAGCAACGAACCGCGTCTTGGCATCGAATAACCCTCAGGCGTACTTCGTCACAGTGATTGCGGCCATCTTCGATCCGAAAACGGGGATCCTCGAGATCTCCAATGCTGCGCACGCCGATCCGTTCTGCATCAGTGCTGATGGCGACATCCGACAGCTATCGCTGCCGCACGGAATGCCGCTCGGTGCACTGGAAACGAGTACATACCAAAGTGTCGAGGTACAGTTGAGTGTTTGCGATCGTGTTCTGTTCTATACCGATGGCATTCTCGATGCACTCTCTGGCGACTTAGCTGTGCAGGAAGACGTGTGGCATCAGGTCATTCGTCGCGCACTGTCACACCATGGTACTGCTCTCCCTTCAGCACTGATCGCTGAGCTTTCATCGCTCTGGCTTGCTGAGCACATCCCTGATGATATCACAGTCCTCACACTGGAGTATCAGAGCGTTGCTCCTCAAACTGAACGCTCCAGTGCACCGATACTCATGTCCTCATAGCAGAACGACTGACTGGATGATTAGTGAGTGCTCAGCGTTCTTCCGGACTTTGTCCACGCTTCGATACCACCGTGGAGGAACCATACACGATCGATCTTCTGACGTAGCAGACGTTTGAGGATGCGATATGCATCCTTCCCATCACGCGAAATCAGGACAATGTTGCGCTGAGCGTTCTGCATCACCTGAAGTTCAGCGATACGCTTGGTAACATCGTCTGCTGGGATATTGCGTGACCCGGCGATGTGCCCTTCTGCAAATTCCGTGGGGCTCCGGACATCAATCAGAACGAGCGCTGTATCGAGCGCGATGACCTGCTCGAGCTCACTCGGCAGAAATGCAAACTCAGGTACGTCCTCTGCATACGGGAAATGGTAAATGATTTTGGGCTCCTTCGTTCTCTGCTTCTGTTGTGATGAGGACACCTTCGCACCGCTCGTTTGAGCGAACGCGAGTGTCCCCACCACAGGAAGCAGCAGGGCAATGCATAGAATCGTGTGCATCCTCTACTTTAGTTCGTTTCGAGCAATTCAACTTCGAAGATCAACGTCGAACCCGGAGGAATAACTCCACCGCCAACCTCGCGATCGCCGTAGGCAAGGTCAGGCGGGAGGTAGAACTTGTACTTTGAGCCGACTGTCATCAACTGCACTGCTTCGCTCCAGCCTTTGATGACTTGGTCAAGCTCGAACTCTGCAGGTTCACCGCGCTTGTAGGAACTATCGAATTCAGTGCCATCGAGTAACGTGCCGCGATAGTGCACCTTGACTTTTGCTTTCGGACCGGACGGCTTCGGGCCATTGCCCTGCACGATTACCTCGTACTGGAGACCACTCGCAGTGGTTTTGACACCAGTCCGCTTGGCATTTTCCTCAAGAAATTTTTTGCCTTCCGCGCGGTTTTTCGCTGCTTGTTGGGCCTGTTTGGCTTGCTGTTCTGCTTGTTTTTGCTGCTGGTAGCGCTGGAAGACCTCCACAACATCTTGCTCTGCAAGCGCAAGACGCTTGCCCTCGAACGCATCAGCGATCGCCTGCTGGAGAATATCCCGGCGAAGGGGGAATTGTTGGTCCTTGACCATCTGCATGATGTTCATGCCGAGCGCGTAACTCAAGCTATCGGCAAAGTCACGCAGGTGGACCGTAGATGGTGCTGGCTGTGGTGCAGCGCTTTTTTTTTGGACTGGCTGGGCCAGGAGACTACCTGCAGCAAGTGCCACTGCAAGTGCAATCGACAGTGAACAATTCATCGGAGGAACCTTTGAGAAATGGTGAAAAAAAACACTCCGGCGACCATGCATAGGTGCCAGTGCTTCATCGTTCGAGGCGACATAGCAGTGCACCCTCACCTTTCACGTTCGCCGGTGGGACGCTCTGCTATGCCAACTATGAGCACCGTAAACGGATGATTACTCGTTTTGTTTGACTTTCCGTGTGCTCATACCGAAGAGAGCATACACTGGGCAGAAACTCATAAAGCTTGTCAGCAAGAACAATACAGCCACAATGCCCAGGATAATCGCCCACGTTCCGGTGACTGTGCCTGTGAGCAACAGACCCGCGATGATGATCGCAATTACAATCCGCAGGCCACGGTCGAGCCCACCCATGTTCGCCTTCATGGCATCTCCAGGTAACAGTGAAACCTATTCCAGCCGGAGCGGAATACTCGCACCGACTGCTGGGAGTCGCAACGTCAGACCGCGGGCAGCAAATGCTTTGATCGCCGCATCGTGGTCAATCCGAATCAGCTCGAACGTATCGAAATGCACTCCGATGATATTGGAGCACCGAAGCAGCTCAGCTGCAACGATAGCATCTTCGACGCCCATGGTAAAATTATCGCCGACTGGAAGTATAGCAGCATCAAGCGTAGATCTGCGTGGAATAAGTTGCATATCGAGCGTCAATGCAGTATCACCTGCATAGTAGAACGTGCCAGCCGTCGTTGCGACAACGAACCCCATCGGGTTACCCCCGTACGTCCCATCGGGTAGGCTGCTCGAATGCTGCGCCACAACGCACTGAACCGTCCCAAACGGAGCATGCCAGGTCCCGCCAGTATTCATCGGTCGAACGTTGCGCACACCCTGTTTGCCAAGCCACTCGGAAATCTCCCATGCGCAAATGACAAGTGCCCCTGTCGTCTTGGCTAAAGCAACAGCATCGGCAACGTGGTCGGCATGACCATGTGAGAGCAAGATGTAATCGGCCTGTATGCTCTCCAGTGCGATTCCAGCTGCCAGTGGATTCGGTGTGATGAACGGATCGAAGACGAGCCGCTCTCCGCTTGGCAACTCAACTGCGAAACACGAGTGACCGTAGTACGTAAATGTCATTGCGTTTGAACCGAGAAGTGCACACACAAAATTAGTGCACGTACCATTGGTGAGGAATTGGTATTTGTTCCATTCGTGCGAGTATGATAGCTTGCCGCTTCCGAATGTAGCCAGTCGGCTGCCAGAAGCGCCAGCGGCGTGGATTCGGTAGTACGGCAGCCATCAACGCTGCTTCCGATGCACTAAGCTGACGGGCAGACTTCTTCCAATACCGAGTTGCAGCAGCCTCGACGCCATAGACACCTGGGGCAAACTCTACGACGTTGAGGTATACTTCCATGATCCGACGTTTGCCCCACAGCGCTTCAATAAGCACGGTGAAGTATGCCTCGAGCAGCTTCCGAATGTACGTGCGTCCATTCCAGAGAAAGACATTTTTTGCCGTCTGCATCGAGATTGTGCTTGCACCGTAGAGTCGGCGCCCCCGGTAGCGTTCGTTGAGCTGTCGCGCTTGTTCAATTGCATCCCAATCAAACCCATGATGCTCGAAAAATCGTGTATCCTCGGCAGCGATCACTGCACGTACCATAGCCGGCGAAATTTCCTCAAGCGGCACCCAACGCTTCTCGACCCCATTCCACGCGCCACCATCGAGCACGTCGCCGAGAAGATTCGCAATCATGACCGTGGTAATTGGCGGCCGTACGAATGCATACAGTAACACCCACAAGCCAGTGACTGTGAGCCATACAAGACATATTTTGACAGTCCAAACGAAAACGGTACGCATCGTTCAATCTTTTCGTATTTTCGCCGCCAACAGTTGAAGAATTCAACAAATTCAGCAAATTGAAGAAAAATCATCAACTTTCCGAGACGGACCGTTTGCTCTGCCACTTGCTCGAGGCAAATGCCCGCCTGAGCATGACGGAACTTGCAGAACGCATTGGTTTATCCGTGACTGCAACGAGTGAGCACATCCGCAAGTTAGAGCAGCAAGGGATTATCACCGGTTACCACGCACGACTTGCACCAACGGCTCTTGGGCTTGACATCACTGCGTTCGTGTTCGTCTGGGTCGAGGGAAGTTCACACTTTCCCGCATTCATCGAGCGCTGCAAGAGCGTCCCTTCGATTCTCGAATGCCATGCAATCACGGGGGATGCATCGCACCTTCTCAAAGTCCGCGTCACCAATACTGCTGCGCTCGAAGAACTGCTTTCAACAATTCAACAGTGGCGCGGTGTTCAACGCACCCAAACGAGCATTGTGCTTTCCACCCCAATCGAGACAACCCAGCTTCTCCGTCATGTTTCACCATCGAAACGAAAACGATGACTGCACATCCAGCCACTGCAGCGATTACAACGTGGCGCCCCAACGGCGTACCTGTCGAAGCTTCAGATGCAGTGCACGAAGCATTCGCATGCGATGTTTTCACGCTCGAGCAAATGCGCCAGCGGCTGTCAAAGCCTGTCTTCACTTCGCTTCGCGAGACGATTGAGAAAGGGCGCCCTCTTGATCCGAGCATCGCCGATACCGTTGCGTTGGCGATGAAGGAATGGGCCACCGAGCGTGGCGCAACGCACTATACACACTGGTTCCAACCGCTCACTGGATCAACTGCGGAAAAGCACGAAAGCTTCGTTACCCCTCTTGCCAGTGGCGGTGCGGTCACGGAGTTTTCCGGCAAAGATCTCATCCAAGGGGAACCGGATGCATCCTCCTTCCCCAGCGGAGGTCTGCGGGCAACTTTTGAGGCACGTGGCTACACAGCCTGGGACCCAAGCTCGCCTGCATTTATCATGCGGCATTCGAATGGTGCTACACTCTGCATCCCAACAGTCTTCGCATCCTGGACTGGTGAAGCACTCGATACAAAGCTTCCACTCCTTCGGTCGCTCGATGCGCTCGACCGGAGCGTTGTCCGTGCACTGTCGCTACTGGGCATCCACGCCAACCGCGCCTACGCGACAATGGGCTGCGAACAAGAGTACTTCCTCGTGGACGAATCGTTCTACTACCGTCGGCCGGATCTCTACCTGACCGGACGCACCCTCTTCGGTGCAAAGCCACCGCGTGGCCAAGAACTCGAAGACCACTACTTCGGCACGATTCCGGATCGCGTGCTCTCGTACATGACCGAAGTCGAGCACGCGCTCTACCGGCTCGGTGTCCCCGTCAAAACGCGGCATAACGAGGTAGCACCCGCACAATACGAAATCGCTCCTGTCTTCGAGCATGCGAACGTTGCCGCCGATCACCAACACCTGGTCATGACGATCCTCCGTTCCGCAGCGCGGCGATTCGGATTGGTTTGCCTTCTTCACGAAAAGCCATTTGCTGGTGTCAATGGTAGCGGCAAACACCTCAATTGGTCCATTGCAACCGATACAGGGCTGAACCTCCTCGACCCGGGGACTGATCCGCAGCAGAACATGGTCTTTCTGTTTTTCTGCACCGCCATGATCAAAGCCGTCCACCGCCACCAAGATTTGCTGCGGTTGAGCGTCGCTTCGGCAGCCAATGACCATCGCCTGGGAGCACACGAAGCTCCACCAGCAATCATCTCGATGTACTTAGGCGATGCACTCACGGACATGTTCGAACGCATCGCCCGCGGCGAGCCCCATGGTGCCTCGTCCAATGGCAGCATCCTGCAACTGGGTGCACGTGTCCTGCCGCACCTTCCGCGCCATGCAACAGACCGAAACCGTACCTCGCCGTTTGCGTTCACCGGTGCCAAGTTCGAGTTCCGAGCGGTTGGGGCATCCCAGAGTGTCTCATTCCCCGCAACAGTGCTCAACACGATCGCAGCCGATGCCATTGATGAACTTGCAGCAATGCTCGAACACTCCCTTGCGCAAGGGAATCCACTCCCGAAAGCACTCGAAGAAATCATTCGGGACGTCTTCACAGAACACCGCGCAATCATCTACAACGACGATGGCTACTCAGCGGATTGGCATGCAGAAGCAGCAACGCGAGGTCTGCTCAACCTCCGCTCGACGATCGAGGCTATTCCTACGCTGACTGCGCCCAAGAATGTCGAACTCTTTGCACGCTACGGCATCTTCAACGAGCGCGAGCTCGCTGCTCGCCAGGAAATTGCCTACACGCAGTACTTCAAGACCATCAATATCGAAGCTGAGACTACCGAACGGATTGCGATGACGCAGCTTCTGCCCGCATGCTTTGCATACCTTGAGTCGCTTGGGAACATCAAGAGCGGAACTGCCGCTGCGGCTTTCGCCCGCGAAATTGCCCACTTGACCGACCAATTTGCAGAAGCCCTCGCACATCTACGAGAGCAAAATCGCGAACTCGGCGGAGACCTGCCGCGACAGAAAGCACATCACATGGCCACCAACGTTCTGCCTGCGATGGAGCGCGTTCGTGCTGTTGCTGATCAACTCGAACGGCTCGTCCCAGAGCAGCTCTGGCAGCTACCGAGCTACCAGCAATTGCTCTGGCTCAAGTAGGGCAGGTATTTTCGCGGCTCTACCAACAAACCCGAACGCTGATGGAAACACCACCAATCAAACGTGCACTGCTGAGCGCATGGGATAAACGCGGCGTCGTTGATTTCGCACGATCACTCCACGAACTTGGCGTCGAACTGATCTCGACAGGAGGGACAGCACGTGCACTCACGGACGCGCAAATTCCCGTCACACTCGTTGAACAACGCACGGGTTTTCCCGAAATTCTCGATGGCCGCGTCAAAACGCTCCATCCTGCCATCCACGCTGCAATCCTGGCACGGCGTGATGACCCCTCCCATCGCGAGCAGCTCCGCATGCATAGCATCGAACCGATTGATCTGGTGTACATCAACCTCTACCCTTTCCCGGAGGCTCTCGCGGACGGACGCGATGAGCACGATATGCTTGAGATGATTGACATCGGCGGACCAACGCTCTTGCGGGCAGCTGCGAAAAACTACCGCTGGGTCGTTCCACTCGTGCGTGCCGATGATTGCCCGCTCGTCATCGAGCATCTCCGCAGCGAAGGAAGAATCCCGCTCGAGCTCCGCCGCCAGCTTGCTGCGCTGACGTTCCAATACACGGCATGGTACGACGCGCAGATTGCGCAGTACTTTGCCACCTCACCCGTCGACCAGCAATTCTTTACGCTCGGGATGGCGCCGAAACACTCACTGCGGTATGGAGAAAATCCGCACCAGCAGGCAGCATTCTTCGGCACGTTGACTGAATGCTTTACCCATCGCCACGGCAAAGAGCTTTCCTACAACAATTTGCTCGACCTGGACGCAGCGGTCCGACTGGTGATGGAGTTTTCCGAGCCGACAATCGTGATTATCAAACACACGAATCCATGCGGTGTTGGTTCAGGTGCATCGCTTCTGGAAGCATGGGAGAAAGCCTACGCCACCGACACCGTCTCGCCATTCGGTGGCATTGTTGCTGCCAATACAACGGTCGAAGAAGACTTTGCGGCACACATTCACCCTCTCTTTACCGAGCTGATCGTTGCACCGGCATTTCGCGATGAAGCCCTGGCGATACTCACGAAAAAGCGCGATCGCCGGCTCATCACTTTCGATCCGAACATGATCGTGCAACAGCGGCACCGTGCACATATGCGGTCGGTACTCGGCGGTGTCCTCGTGCAGACACCCGATAGTGAGCTGTTCCATCCGGATCAGTTGCGAGTCGTAACCGAACGCGAGCCAACTGATCGCGAGCTCCGCGCAATGATGTTCGCCTGGAAAGTCGTCAAGCATACCAAGTCGAACGCCATCGTTTACGCCGGGCCAGACCGAACGTTAGCAATCGGTGCGGGGCAACCCTCCCGCGTTGATAGCGCACGTATCGCAGCATGGAAAGCTGCGCAGTTCGGCATTGACTTGCGTGGTGCAGCCGTCGCAAGCGATGCATTCTTCCCCTTCCCCGATGGCATTATCCAATGTGCCGAAGCTGGCGCCACTGCGATCATTCAGCCTGGTGGCTCGATTCGCGACGAAGAAGTCATCCGCGCCGCCAACGAACGAAACATCGCGATGATTTTTACTGGCATGCGGCATTTCCTGCATTGACAGAAGCGCCAGTGTTCCATCGCTCCGTGCGCGGGGATGCACCCCTCCCCTGTGTTAGGCACTTATGCGCAGAACGATTTTCCCGAACTGCTCTCCCTTCCGCATGCGTTCGAATGCCTCTGCATACTCCGAAAGGAGAAAGACAGAATCCACAACCGGTCGAATCCGATGCTGCTCGACTGCAGCAAGCATCGCAGCGAAATCTCGATCGCTTCCCATCGTTGTTCCGATAATGCGAAGCTGGCGCCAGAAGATGCGGTGTACATCGAGCATCGGCACACCGCCGAGCGTTGCACCGTAGAGGACAATTCGTCCGGCGGGATTGCTCAGTGCAACGAGCTGATTGAACGGCTCTCCAGCACTACCATCCACGATGAGATCGAAACCGCCAACGCGCCGCCGAAGCGCATCGGCCCACGTCGGCTCTGTGTAGAGCACGCCATGATCGGCGCCCAACGCAATCGCGCGCTCGAGTTTCCATGGAGCGCCACTGGTTACCGCGATGGTACGTGCTCCCAACGCACGTGCAAAGACCAGTGCAAACAGGGCCACACCACCACCGATGCCCGAAATGAGCAGAGTATCGGAACTTCTGACATTCCCTTGGACGGCAATTGCCCGATATGCAGTCACGCCTGCCAATGGCAGGGCAGCAGCTTCCTCATCACTGAGGTGTGCTGGTGCTGGATGCAGCCGATCGAGTGGCACGGTGATGTATTCGGCGAATGTCCCCGGCGAGGGCATCCCGAGAATTGTGTAGTCAGCGCTCTGGACACGCTCGTCGCCGCCCCAGTGCTGATTGGGATTGATAATCACCCGCTGACCGATGAGACCCCGCTCGGAGTCATTGACTTCTTCGACAATACCACACCCATCCGATCCCAGTATCGATGGGTACCGAATTTTTGCGTACTTGCCTTCGATGATCCACACATCGCGGTGATTGAGCGCTGCAGCGAGAAGCCGCACGCGTGCATAACCTGGGGGAATCGGCTCTTGCTCGATGTCATCGAGCGATACATGGCCAGCAGAGCGAAGGACGAGTGCTTTCACTGCTCAAAGTTGCGGTAGTACTCCTCGATACTCGCGATGACTGCGTCCGGCTGAATTGGCTTGACGAAAAAAGCATTCGCACCACATGCAATGCAATACTGCTGTGCGGCGATTGAATCCACTACTGTCACAATCGCAACGTACGGTGGCGGCTCACCGTGCCGCTCGCGGACGGCGCGGAGAACATCAATGCCATCGTAGCGAGGCAAGATCCAGTCCACGAGCACTGCATCGAAGCGTTCGCGCTCGATTAGCTCGAGCGCACGAGCCCCATCGAGCGCAATCTCGACAGTCCATCCTTTCCGCTCGAGTACGGTTCGGATGTACGTTGCGGTGACAGGGTTGTCCTCTGCCACAAGGATTCGCATGGCACTCCTTTGCTACTGTTCACCACCGCAGCGTCGCTGCTGCTATCGAAGCGTACGACGGGGACGCCCGATGGCATAGTACTCGAAACCACGCTCGTGCATCTCGCTGGGGTCCCATAGGTTACGCCCGTCAAAAATAACACAGCCATTGAGCATCGTTTTGAGTCGCTCCCAGTCCGGTGTACGGAATTCTGCCCACTCGGTCGCCAGCACGAGTGCATCGGCTCCAGAAGCTGCAACGTACATATCGGGGGCATAGTCAATTGCATCACCCAAGACTTGGCGCGAGGTTTCGATCGCCTCAGGATCATAGGCAGCAATGCTGGCACCATCGGCGAGAAGGAGCTGTATGAGTACGTGCGCCGGCGCTTCCCGCACATCGTCAGTGTTTGGTTTGAACGCTAGCCCCCAGAGCGCAAGACGTCGTCCTCGGACGCTGCCACCGAACCGCGCTTTGATAGTAGCGGCAAATCGCTCGAGCTGCTCACGATTGATAGCAGCAGTCACCTCGACCAAACGCAACGGTGCTCCAACTTCCCGCGCAGAATGGGCCAGCGCACGAATGTCCTTCGGCAGACAGCTCCCACCGAAGCCAATGCCGGGATGCAAGTAACGCCGCCCAATCCGCGGATCGAAGCTCATCCCGATTCGCACGTGCTCGACATCCGCGCCGACCGCCTCGCAGTAGCGGCTCAGTTCGTTCATGAACGAAATGCGGAGCGCAAGAAATGCATTGGCTGCGTACTTGGCAACTTCTGCACTGCGCTCATCCATCACCAGGAGCGGACGGTCGTACTCATTGACAAACGGCCGGTACAGCTCGCTGAGCACTGCCACCACCTCTGGATCGGAGCTGCCGATGATCACCCGCTCTGGGTGGAGCGTCTCGCGGACGGCATTCCCTTCACTGAGAAATTCGGGGTTGCTGGCAACGCGAATGTCACTACCAGGCGCAACCTCGGTGACAACACGCTGCACCTTCTCCGCTGTCCCCACAGGGACAGTGCTCCGCGTCACAAGAATTCTGCGCTCGACAATTGACTCCTCGCGAATGATCGTCGCAATCTGTCGCGCTGTTTCGAGAACGTACCGGAGGTCTGCAGAACCATCCTCGTCCGGCGGTGTCGGCAAACACAGGAAAATCACCGTTGCGTGGCGAACTGCACTGCGAAGATCATCGGTAAAGTGGAGTCGCCGTTCGTGGAGATTGCGCTGGAGCATTGGCTCCAAGCCTGGCTCGTAGATCGTGCTTTCACCACGTTGCAGCCGCTCAAGTTTGCCGCGATCAACATCAACACACCACACGATGTTGCCTTGCTCTGCAAAGCACACACCCGAGACAAGACCGACGTAGCCAGTTCCGATGACTGCAAGAGTTTGAGGCATGTACTCGCTCCTTATGGCACTGCGACTTTGTCGCTACTGCGTTCGTTCACTTCCTCCGGAGCCACCACGCGCGGCTGCATGCCAGAGTGGACTCGGCAGCAGCGGTGGTTTGGGGTAGCCATCTTCCAACGGGCGGAGCTCGAAATCCTCGATGAGCAGATCCGGCGAAGCGACAGTAGCAACGACATACTGCGATCCGCCTGTGCGATATGGGGAAATGACCGACGGCGCCAGAAGGTTATGGACGTAGAGCGATTGCCCAACGGCAACAACATCGCGGAAGACTTGGTACCCACCGGGCGCAAGTGTAGCGCCGCGCACTAGTTCACGCCGTCCATCCCGCCAGACGCGTTCGACCAGTAGTGCAGGAATCTGCCCTTCTCCGCCAGTAGGGAATGTCCCGCTCGTCTGCTGATAAACAGCCGTGTAGAGGAGGTTCTGATTGAGCAGCTGGCGAACGATGTAACCGTAGGGCAGATCGCGTCGCTTGAGCATTTGCTGCATCTTCTCCAGCAATGCGCGCTGCGAAAGGCTCCGCGACGGATTCTCAGAGCGGAGGATGAGCACATCGAACATTGCGCCACCGCCTCGCGATCGCCCATTAGACATGCGGATGCGCCGCGTTGGCACACGGCTGCTGAGCAATGTTTCCAGGTAGCCGCCTCGCACCAACACAAGTGGCTGAGGCTCGATTCCTTCATCGTCAATTCGATATGCACCCGCCACTGGAGTTCTGCCAATTGTTGTGCGCTGCGGCGTGCTTTCGACCGAGAGGAACTCTGCCATAACCCGTGCACCGATTTTGTTCTGGAGTGCTCCGAAGCGATTTTGCTCCTGAACACCTTGTTCAGCCAGTTGCGGCCGCTGCGCTACCAGGTTCGGTGCGAACACCTGTGCGAAGAGCTCCGCTGCAGCTTGCCCAGCAAAAAGCACTGGTCCCGAATACGGCTCCGAAACGACGGGCGCTGCAGCCACCTGCCGCAAGTGCTCGAGGACACCACGCATCGCCTGAGCGAGCGAATCCCACGACGGGAGTTCGTCGAGCGTCCGTGCATAGGCTGCATAGGTCTGCGCGAGCGGCATGCCGTCAGGGGCCTGGGTAGTTGCGACAATTTCGATGCCTACCTGGTGGTGGAGCTTGGTCATCTGGCGTCCTTCGCTGTTGACGTAGAAGACAAGCTCTGGGATGTGCTCGAACGTAATCGTTGTAGTTTGGATTTCGGGGTAGTCCCGCGCAAGCGCGGAAATGCTGCGAAGCTGCCTGCAGACAGCTGCAAGATCAACGTGCGGAATGTCCGCAGCAGTATCGGCCAGCGTCTGTGGCGGCAGCAGCACAAAGTCAGACGTCGTATCCTGCTGGATGCGGTTTTTGAGTACGGCTTCTTTCTTGGCGTACTGCTCGACTGCAGCCTTGTAGGCAACATCAGTCGCAAGCCAGGCCTGCTGCCGTATCCGTGCGTAGTTTGGCTCCAGCGGTACTGGACGGTTTCGGTAGGTTTCGTCGTCATCTCCGCCGAAAAACAGTAGCGCAGCGTCGAAAAAATTCGTGTTATCGCGCTCGGGAGAGCCCACGCGGATTCCGACCGTCAGTCGCGCAGATGCTGTCTGCCCGCTATCGAGTATGCCGCCGAGGGAAACCTTCGCTCGCGCTGACCAGCGGTAGCGGAATGTGTACTCGAGGTAGTACGGCTTTTTGAGCAATTCGATCGAGAGGCTATCCATCGAGCGCCGAAGCTCATCCTGGAGTGCGCGTCGGACCTGGCCAATCCACGGTGGCATCACAGCCAACGCAGTACTGAGTGCTCCAACAGCAAACGTTGCAAGGATCCGAAACACTCTCTGCATCGCGCCGGCTCTCATGGCGATTCATGCTCGAATGTACTTACCGGTGGAGGGAGCAACGGCGGCTTCGATTGGGACTTTGCTTTCTTCTGAAGCTCGATGTTCGACACCAGCAACGCCGGCGAACACGCCGAGACAGGCACATTGCCCGATTCTGCGCCGCAGATTCCGTTGAACACGCCGATTTCCTCCGATGCTGCAATGATGTTCGCAAAGATCGCCAGTGGTGTGCCGATGAAATCCACTCCCCGGACGAGCTCATCCGGTTTGCCATCGGCGTACACCTTGTACACCACCAGTGGCTGAACGGTGAATGCATTCGGAATGCCGCGGCTGGTGAACGTAAAGCCACCGGCGATGTCGTCGAAGTACAGTCCAAACGGCTTTCCCTGCTTGCGGCACTCCTCGCGAAGAAGCGCGCGCAACGAATCGATGGAAACGCGCTGGTGCGCAACAACGATCAGGTTCGATTGGCGTGCAACTGGCGCATAGCCTGCTTGCTTTCGCCCATGGCCGTTCGACGCAGGGAAGCCTTCGATCGGAGAGCGACACATCAGGAACTGGCGAAAGACGCCACGCTCAACGCTCACAACACGCTCAGCAGGAATGCCTTCGTCATCGTAGCGGTAGCTTCCGGCAAGCTCTACTCCAGCATACGAGCGCAGCGTTGGATCAAAGACCACATCGAGAAACTGCGGCAACAGTTGCTTGCCGACAAACGGCTTGAGCGTTTGACTCGA
>RFIK01000139.1 GCA_003695605.1 Chlorobiota bacterium | reverse complement strand
TCTATGGCGATGGTCGGCAAGTGCGGGATTGGATCTACGTCACCGATCACTGCCGAGGATTGGTTGCTGCATACGAGCATGGTCGTATCGGGCAGACGTACAACTTCGGTGGGAGGAGTGAGCGCCGTAACATTGATGTCGTCCGAGCGATTCTGCGACTGCTTGGCAGACCAGAGTCGCTCATCGAGCACGTCACCGATCGCCCAGGACACGACCGCCGCTATGCGATCGACTGCAGCAAAGCAGAACGTGAGTTGGGGTGGCGCCCACGTATACCATTCGAGGAAGGCCTGGCGCAAACGATAGCGTGGTACCAGCAGAACCGCCCATGGGTAAATGCTGTACGTTCTGGGGAGTATCGCCACTATTACGAGCAGCAATATGGCTGGCGGCGTGGTTCAGCAGTACAGTAACGTCCTGCCGCAGCGTAGAGGCAGGAGATACTTCAATTCTCATTGCCACATGGAGCGGAGGCAACGAGAGAACGAGGGCATCGTCACCTAAGTAGTGACGTTGCGCTCCCAACCCGAAATTTGGACGTGGTTGATCAATGTATTGAGCGTCATTCAATGACCTCGGCACCGATTTTTCTCCTGACTGACTTTGGGTATCAGGATGCCTATGTCGGCGTTATGAAAGCAGTCATGCTCGGAATCGAGCCAACTCTTCGTGTTGTCGATCTCTGCCACAACATCGAGCCACAAAATGTAGTCTCCGCCTCGTATGTGCTCTTGACTGCAGTTCCGTATGTCCCTCGAGGTAGCGTTGTCGTTGCAGTTGTTGATCCTGGTGTGGGGACCGAGCGGCGAATCGTAGCGCTGGCGTTTGAGCAGTGTACGCTCCTTGCACCGGATAATGGGATCGCAACGCTTGTGCTGGATCGGTTTCGATGTGAGCGTGCGGTTGCTGTCGAGTCTGCTCGTGTAGCATTGCACGAACCGAGTGCAACCTTCCACGGACGAGATGTTTTTGCGCCAGCAGCAGCATACCTTGCCAGTGGGCAACTGGCACTCGAGCAGCTTGGGGAGACGATCGAAGTGACGAGTCTTGTTCAGTTAGCCTTAGAGCCGCGCTTGGATGGTCAGGTGCTGCACGCGAGCGTCCTCCACGTGGATCGGTTCGGAAATCTTGTTACGAACGTCGAAGCACCGCGCTGGGGTATTACGCCAGCAGGCAAATGGCGTTGCCATGTCAGCGGCTGTGAACTTCCGATTATTCGCGCCTAAGGCGAGCAAGAACACGGGCAAGCGCTCGCCTACATCGGCAGTAGCGGCTTTATTGAAATTGCTGTGCGAAATGGCAGTGCAGCAGAGCGGTTTGGACGTGCCCCTGCGATTATCCTGACTCGACAAGGAGACACCACCGCATCGCTTGATACATCCTCACCCTGAGGGGTTCGACACGAAAGCATCAGGAGAGCATAAAATCGGACAATGTTTGTCCGATTTCGTAATTTGGACTTGGTCTAAATTGTATCACCAAGCATTCTGCGCGCTATGGTTCGAGACTGTGTTGTGTTTTGTGTTAGTTCGGCTGTGCTCCTGTTCGGTGCGGAAACGCCTGCGCAGCGACAGTATCTGCGTGCAGATACGATAGAAATCGTCACAGCACCAGTTATCGTTGAAGAGAGTGCGTTCCCCGTGCGACGTGTTCCACCAGCTGTTGACGGGACTCAGCTTTTTGCCAGTAAAAAGGCTGAAATCCTCCAATTGACGCCTGCTGATGCAAATCTTGCTGCGAACATTACGCGTCAAACGTTCGGACGAATAGCAGGAGTGATGATCTGGGAAAATGACGGGACAGGGGTTCAGGCAGGTGTCGCTGTTCGTGGTCTGAGTCCGAATCGCTCGTGGGAATTCAACACGCGAATGGATGGTGTTGATATTGCCGCAGACATCGCAGGCTATCCGGAAGCGTACTTTACACCAGCATTTGAATCGCTCGAGCGGATCGAGATTATCCGGGGAGCAGCTGCGTTGCAATTTGGGCCGCAATTTGGCGGCTTGCTCAATTTCGTCACAAAGACCGCGCCGCAGGATCGGGCGTTCGGCGGAGAATCCTCGCAGATTGGAGGGCAAAACGGCTACTACTCGACGTATACTGCGATCGGTGGAACGCAAGGTTCGTGGTCGTACTACGTGTTCGGTAACTATCGGCGCTCGGATGGCTGGCGTATGCCGGTTCGACTTGCTACAGGGGAGCAGCGGGAAAGCGACCAATTCTGGCAGTACTCGGTTATGCCGAAACTTGAATACCGTCCCTCAGAATGGACCCGAATCACCGCCGAAGTAACACTGATGCAATATCGTCTGCAACAGCCGGGCGGTCTCGACTCTGCGCAGTTTGCAGCCGATGGGCGCCAGGCGATGCGGTATCGGGACTGGTTCGGTGTACAGTGGTTCGTACCGATGCTGAGACTTGAGCATCGCCTGAGCAGTGATGTTTACCTCAGCGGGCGGCTCTTTGGGGTGCTTGGCGAGCGCAATAGCATTGGACTGACTACGCCACCGAGTATCCCCGACAGTGGCACCAATCCACGTCGCGTCAATACTGATGAGTACCGGAACGGAGGGTTCGAGCTTCGAGTGCGATCGGATGTGGCGATAGGTACTGCCCTGCATCCACTCGTAGCAGGTCTGCGGCTCTATCGCGGGACAACGCTCCGCAGGCAAGGGCGCGGTCCCGGGGGCGATGGATTCAGTACGACGTTCGTTGCACCGTTGACGCGCGACTTGGAATTTGTGTCGGAAAATGCTGCTGCCTTTGTCGAGTGGCAGGTTCGGGTTGCTGAGCGACTGACGGTAACGCCTGGTCTGCGAATTGAATGGCTGGGAATGAGTGGTCATGGGACGTTTTCTCGGGAAAAACCGGCATCGAACCCGGATGCATTCGACACTGCTGGGACGCCGATTCGTTTTGATAACCGAGCGCGTGAAGTGCTCCCGCTTGCTGGGATCGGACTGCAATGGGCGATGAGCAGTCAGCTGGAGCTCTACGCCAATGCTCATCAAAGCTGGAGGCCCGCGCAGTTCAGCGAGCTCTTTCCGAGCGATCCGACCGTTGCGGTTGATCCGTCGCTCCATTCGTCGCGCGGAGTTTCAACGGATGTAGGCGTGCGCGGTACGATTGCCAATGCGCTGAGCATTGACGTCTCTGGATTTTACCTCTACTACGGTGATCGGATCGGGACGATTGCGGCCGGCGCGCTCGGTCCCGATACGGCGCTGCTTACCAACGGTGCAAGCCAGCTTCGACGAAATATAGGCGCCAGCGAACATCGCGGCGTTGAGTTCTACGCTGAACTCTTCGCTGACCGGATCGTTCGTCTCGGTGAGCATGGTGGTTCGTTGTTCATTGCAGGTGCGTTCACCGATGCGCGATATACCAGTGGACCGGTTGCTGGAAAGATGGTCGAGTATGCGCCCAAGTGGATTGTGCGGAGCGGACTGCGCTACCGATGGAAGGCACTCCTTGTGCTCTCCTTGCAAGGAAGCTCGGCTAGCGAATGCTATTCAGATGCAAGCAACACTCAAAGCACCGCAAGCGGCATCAACGGGATCATTCCGGCGTACACGGTCTGGGATATGAGCGCACAAGTACGCATAACCTCGTGGCTTGCTGCCGAGATCAACGTCAACAACATTTTCGACCGACGGTATTTTACCCGTCGTGCAGGAGGCTATCCTGGGCCAGGCATTATTCAAGCCGATGGGCGTGTAGTGACTGGCGGTTTACGACTGAATTTCTAACATCAACCGAGGTGCATTCGATGAGCAATTTTGTGGCAATCAACCGCATCTATTGTCGCGAGGATTACCGCACGCGATTCGAGCAGCTCTTCGCGACGCGCGCACATGCGATTGACCGCATGCCGGGGTTTCTGGGAATGCACGTGCTTCGACCGCAACGGGACGGGGAGCCATACTTGGTGGTAAGCTTCTGGGAAAGCAAGGAAGCGTTCGATGCGTGGTCCGGCTCACCGGAATTTCTCGAGGGGCACCGCCGAGGATTCGAAGATCTGCGCCGAGCAAGAGAGCAAGGCCAAGAGCCTCCGATGCGTTCCGAATTTGTCACGTATGACGTTATTGCTCGGTAGCCCGCAGCTTGTCAGCCTCAGTGGCTGCATCGAGGAATCGCTTGCAGAGTGTGGCGAGCGTTTCCAGTTCCGATACTGTAAACGACCGTCCCATCAGCTCGAGCGCACGCAGGAGGAAAGGGTCGAGTTGCTCAATGGCAGCGCGCCCAGTAGGCGTGATCCGATGCAAGACCACGCGCCGGTCATGCGTTGCGTGCTCACGTTCGACGTAGCCGGCAGCAACTAAGCCGTCAATTGCGCGTGTGACGTCCACGTGCTGTTCGATCAGCTGGGCAACGATCTGCGAACGCGAAAGCCCTTCGGCGGATGCTCTGCTCAATATGCGAAGGATGTTGTACTGTGTACCCGTGATTCCGAGCGGAGAGCAGGCGCTGTCAACGATGTCGTCAATCGCACGCGCGGCACGGCGAACGCTCAAGATGGCTTCGAGTGCGGCTTTCTGCTTCGGACTCGGCATAACGTGTAATTTTGTGTAAAAACAAATGTTGGTTTTGCTAATTTTGTGATGTGTTCAAAACCTTTCAATCTCGAGTATGCGATACTGCATTGCGCTGGCGTTGATGTTCGTGCTTTCTCGAGCAGCGGCACTCGATGGGGGCAAGCCACTTCCATCACAATGGCATGACCGGCGCGAGCGACACCTTGCGAACATCATCCAGCTTACATTCGGCGGTGAAAATGCCGAAGCGTATTTCTCGTTCGATGAAAAAAACATCATCTACCAAGCACACGGGGACGAAGGATGTGACCAAATTTACGTGATGAACATAGATGGTACCAATAAGCGCTTGGTCAGCACGGGCAAGGGGCGGACGACGTGCTCCTACTTTCTGCCGAATGGTGAAATCCTCTACGCAAGTACGCACGAGCACTCGCCGGAGTGTCCTCCTCTTCCTGACCGCTCGCGCGGCTACGTGTGGCCACTCTATCCGCAGTATGAGATTTACCGTGCTCATGCAGATGGAACTCACCTTCGCTGCATCATTCGCAGCGATGGCTATGATGCAGAGGCAACGGTTTCTCCCACGGGAGACAAAATCGTGTTTACCTCTACCCGCGACAGGGACATCGAGCTCTACTCGTGCGATTTGGACGGCACGAACGTTCGCCGCCTGACACATGCATTCGGCTATGATGGAGGTGCCTTCTACAGCCTCGATGGGACGAAGATCGTCTTCCGCGCTTCGCGACCGAAAGGGAAGGACTCCATTGAATACGCCCAGCTGCTCCAACAGCATTTGGTGCGTCCGCGCGCGCTGGAGATCTACGTCATGGATGCCGATGGCTCTAACATCCGCCAGGTGACAAACAACGGTGCAGCAAACTTTGCACCCTTCTTCCACCCGGATGGAAAGCGAATCATCTTTGCTTCGAATATGGCTGATCCAAGCTCGCGAAATTTTGATCTCTACAT
>RFIK01000138.1 GCA_003695605.1 Chlorobiota bacterium | reverse complement strand
GTCGCTGTTGATTCCGTCGTCGTCAGAGGCGACGATGCTTCTGCGTTCGAGCTTATCCCAGGCGCATGGCAAACGCAGATCCGCTTGCTCAGTCCCCAAAGTAGCACCTGCCCCGCGGTGCCGATCCGCTTCCATCCAGTGCGTGCAGGAACTCACCATGCAACGCTGACCTTCTACTGCCGTCAACGAAACGTTGCATTTGAAGACACAATCATACTCGAGGCAAAAGCAATCGAGGGTACCAGCGTTGCCGATAGCGAAAGGCGCGGCATTTCCATTCATCCAAACCCAGCGACAGATGCCGCCACAATCGAACTTGGCAACCGCCGTGGCGTGATTCGGATCGCTGATCTCCGTGGAGGTATGGTGGTCGAAACAGCCGCGCTCGGCAGCTACCGGTGGGATACAACTGATCGGAGCGGCCGCTCTGTGCCGGCAGGCATCTACGTAGTCAACATTGCACTCGATGGCGGCCGCCAGGTTACGTTGCCTCTGCTGATTGTGCGGTAGCAGTAAACGCTGTGCGTGCATGGAACCGTCGCGGCACTTACGACTTCGTGAGTGCCGCGACGCCATTAGCGCAGAGTTACCCAGCTTCCTGCGTTGTACGCTTCGATTCCAGTCTGCTTCGCCATCGCTGTGGCTCTCCCAGAGCGGCTGCCCGAAGCACAAACGAAAATCACCGGCTTGTTACTCTTCTTGAGGGAGTCGAGGTGCCGCGGAAGCTGGTCGAGCGGAATATTGCGCGAGCCGCGGACGTGCCCTGTTGCGTACTCGCCAGGTGTCCGCACATCCACCAGTACTGCTCCCTTGGCCAAGAGTTGTTTCGCCTCGCTGGCAGAGATACTGTCGTTGCCACCAAAGAACCACCGGAAAAACATCGAGGACTCAACATGGACGGTTGGACATTCCAGGGTGGGTAAGATGCAGACGATCGATGAACGATTCAACTTTGGAACTTGTGGTGTTGCTGTTGCAGTTTTGCATGCGAAATGATGTTCCCTTTTTCCGCTGAGCAATGAACTCGGTCCGTGAGCGCTTAATAGCAGCACTCGAGATTGCAGCCGATGCACTTGACCGCGGCGAACGCTATGAGTGGGGCCACGTCGGGCGCTGCGCAGTCGGGCACGTCGTCCAGCGCTTGGCTTCGATGAGTGATCGCGAGATTTTCGCTGCGTTCGAGCGTACCGTCGGCCAGTGGCGCGAGCATGCGGCGGAGTTCTTCGATGCAGCCGTTGGCGATGAGCCGCTCGCTGCAACGGAATCGCAAGGGGAATGGTGCGCGACTGCTGGGAAGCCACTGGCGGAGATCTATCGGCTCTTCCACGCAGCTGGTGTGGACTCGGCGGCCATCGGCCACATGGAATTTCTCAGCGACCCCCGCGTACTGGCAGAGATTCCGCCCCCGAAGCGATGGAAGCTCCGCCGCAGCGACCCCCACGATGCAGCGCTCTATCTGCGAACCTACGCTCGCGTGCTTCGAGCAGAACGTAAGAGCTCCGGCTCGCAGAAGCATTTTTCAGAGAGCGCGTAGTCAGCCGCTCGACGCGCACGACATTCTTCAGATTCGGAAAGCTTTTCCCTACCGCTCAATCGGCAGCTTTATTTGTATGCTCGACGAAGGGCTTTACCAGATTGAGCAGTTCCATCGGGAAGATAAATTTCGTCGAAGGACTTGACCCGACAGTCTTGAGCGCTTCGAGGTACTGCAAGCTCATCGTTTTGCTATCGAGTGTGCGGGCAACTTCGAAGATTTTCGCCAGCGCGAGCGCGTACCCTTCGGCTTGGAGGATCGTTGCTTGGCGTTGCCCTTCCGCTTGCAAAATTGTTGCTTGGCGTTGCCCTTCCGCTTTGAGAATTGCCGCCTGCTTTTCACCCTCTGCGACGGTGATTGCTGCCTCCCGCTTACCGGTTGCTTCCGTCACGAGTGCTCGACGATCGCGTTCAGCGGACATTTGACGGCTCATTGCATCTTGGATCTCGCGCGGTGGCAGAATCTCACGAATCTCGACCGCGGTGACCTTCACACCCCAACGCCCAGTGACTTCATCGAGCTTCTGGCGGAGCGTTTCGTTGATGTGTTCACGCTTGGAGAGCACATCGTCGAGCACAATATCCCCGACTACAGCACGGAGCGTCGTCGTCGCGATACCCTGCGATGCCATGCGGAAGTTCTGGACCTGTATGACGCTCATCTCGGGATCGATGATCTTCATGTAGATGAGGAAGTCAATTGCAACTGGTGCGTTGTCTTTGGTGATACACGTCTGCGAGGGAACATCAATGACCATCTCCCGAAGATCGGTCCAGATGGGTTTATCAACAAACGGGATCAGCAGCACAAAGCCTGGCCCACGGGTGCCAATGCTTTTCCCAAGTCGGAGCACGACAATTCGCTGATACTCCGGCACAATCTTGATCGCCCTCGATAGTAGCCACAGCCCAAAGATGATAATCAGCACGACGACGACTGCATCCATCCCTACTGCCTCCATGGTGAGCAATTTGCAGAAACGTCAAACATCTCCGTAGACAAGCGCAACAAATATACCGCACTGCCAGCGGTGTATTAGCTCTCGTGGCGCTCCGTACTGCCAGACGGGATCGCTCGGACATGGAGAATCATTCCATGAATTCCAAGAACCTCGATGGTCTGCCCTTCGGCGATTGGTTCAGCGCCGACGTTGTGAGCACTCCACTCCTCGCTGTTGACCAGCACGGTCCCCATCGGGGAGATCGCTGTCTTTGCGATGCCTTGAGCGCCGATGATGCGCTCGACACCACTCCGCGGAGAACTGCGCTGGGATTTGAGCACCGCACGCGCAACAACTACACCAACCAAGATGAACATCGCCGCAATCGCTGCGATAAGCCAGCCGCTAACTGAAACAACGGGTAAGGAAGGCGAAGGAACCGACGGCGGTGAAAAAAGAATCAGCGCTCCAACAACGAATGCGATCGCTGCCCCAATTGCAAATGCACCAACACCCGGCGTGTAAAGCTCGACCACCAGCAGAATTGCTGCAAGCACCAGCAGCAAGATCCCTGCCCAGTTGACTGGCAAGCTCCCGGTTGCCATGAAACCAATGATGAGCAAAATCGCGCCAGCTATGCCTGGCCCAAATGAGCCCGGCGTGTAGAACTCGACGACAATCCCCAAAAAGCCAAGTGACAGCAGCAGCAGTGCAATGTTCGGATCGGTGATCGTCTGGAAGAACCGCTCGAGGGCAGACATCGGGAATTCTTCGGTGCGTGCGCCGCCGATAGCAAGGGTGCGCTCTCCGTTCGTTGTAGTAACGGTGCGCCCTTCCAGCTGGGCAAGCAGATCAGTGCGGTCACGTGCGATGATCTCGATGACGCCACTATCGAGCGCTTCGCGCTCGGTGAGCGATACGCTCCGCCGGACAGCATCTTCAGCCCAGCGGACGTTGCGTTGCCGTAGCGCTGCAATCGAGCGGATAGTCGCCATTGCGTCGTTGGTTACTTTCTCGCTCATCACTGAATCCATGTCCCCTTCGCCGAGCGCAACGGGGTGCGCAGCACCGATGTTCGTGCCCGGCGCCATTGCTGCAACGTGCGCCGCCAGTGTGATGAACACCCCTGCCGATGCGGCACGCGCTCCCGAGGGTGCAACGTACACAACCACTGGTACAGGGCTGTTGAGCATTGCCTGCACCATCTGCCGCATCGCCTGGTCGAGTCCACCAGGCGTGTTGAGTTCGACGATGAGGCAGGCAGCGTTCTGTTCCCTCGCAGTACTGAGCGCTCGCTCCAGGTAGCTTGCCGTGAACGGATTGATGACACCGTCAATCGTCGCTACCATCACGAGCGACTGCGCAGCTGCTCCATGTGCCGCAAGCAGCAATCCCAATGCCCATCCTCTCAGCCGCATCGCGACACAACTCCAGCGTTGAAACTACGTATGTGCTACGGCGCGTTGCCGACCGCTGCGTTGCGCAGCTACGTCGCCAACAAATTTACTTTCCCCCAGCGTGGGAAGCCAGATACCACACGACAACGACAATGCCTGCCATCATCAGTACTGCGTAGCTCTGCGCATAGCCTGTCTGGAGTCGCCGGACGTGCTCGCCGATACGCCCGATCACGCGTGCAATGCCATTGACGGCACCATCAACGATGCCGACGTCCGTAATTCTCCAGAGCATCCGCACAGAGAGGTGGTAGATCGGATCCACAACGAGTGCGTAGTACACCTCGTCGAGGAAGTACTTGTGCCACAGGAGGCGATAGACACTGCGGAACCGCTCTGCAACGGTCGCCGGGCGCGTGCTCTCGCGATAGTAGAACGCGCGTGCCAGACCGATCCCGGCAAGTGCAATCGCGAGCGAAATCCCCATGAGCACGTATTCAAGCGTGTGCGACGCGTGAACGCTTTCGCGGTGGAGCAGTGCAATACCCGGTGCAAAAATTGGCTCCAGCCAGTGCTCTACGACGTTCGGTATTGCAGCTCCTCCGAGCGCTTCTGGAATGCCGAGAAATCCTCCGACTCCAGAAAGTACTGCCAACACCACAAGTGGTACGGTCATTACCGCCGGCGACTCATGCGGCTGGTGAAGGTGCTCGAACCGCTCGGTGTTGTGGAAAACCAAGAAGTAGAGGCGGAACATGTAGAACGCCGTGCAGAACGCCGCAACGACACCGATTGCCCAGAGCCACGGACCGCCGTAGAGGAACGCGTTCCAAAGGATTTCGTCTTTCGAGAAAAAGCCACTCAGCGGAAAGATGCCCGCAATTGCAAGCGCTCCAACAAGGAACGTCCAATGCGTGCGTGGCATGGAGCGCGCCAAACCTCCCATTCGCTCGATATTTTGCTCGTGATGGAGCGCGTGGATGACCGACCCCGCACCGAGAAAGAGCAGCGCCTTGAAGAAGGCATGCGTCATGACGTGGAAGACACCAGCGGTAAACGCCCCTACCCCGAGCGCAGTGAACATGTAGCCCAGCTGCGAGACGGTCGAGTACGCCAACACTTTCTTGATGTCCGTTTGCACAAGGCCGATCGTCGCTGCGAAAAATGCTGTTGCAATTCCCACCGCAGCCACCACTGCCATCGCGTCCGGTGATGCGGCAAAGAGTACGTTCATCCGCGAGATGAGGAATATCCCACTGGTGACCATCGTTGCGGCATGGATAAGGGCAGAAACAGGTGTCGGACCTGCCATCGCGTCCGGAAGCCAGACTGCCAGTGGGATCTGCGCTGATTTCCCCGTACATCCCAGAAAGAGACCAAGAGCGATGAGTGTGATGATGTGCGGCGGGATGACCGTCCCTGCCATCACTGCAGCAGCAATCTCATCGTAGCGTAGAGTGCCAGTGTAGAGCACAAGTAGGAACATCGCAACGAGCATCCCGAAATCGCCGATACGGTTGACCACGAACGCTTTCATCGCTGCATCCCCTGTCCAGCGGATACGGACGCCGTCGAACCGTTGATCCCACCAAAAGCCAATCAGCAGGTAGGAAGCAAGTCCCACCCCTTCCCAGCCGAGGAAGGTTACAAGGAGATTATCGCCCAAGACCAAGTTGAGCATCATGAAGATGAACAGGTTCAGGTAGGCAAAGAAGCGCGCAAACGAGCGGTCGCCGTGCATGTAGCCGATTGCATAGACGTGGATCAGGAATCCGACGCCCGTGACAATCAAGACGAAGAGTGCTGAGAGCTGATCAAACCGCCATGCCAGTTCCACTGTAAAGTCCCCCGCAGTAATCCACGGGTAGAGCTGGAGCACAAGGGTGCGACTTTCGGTGGGGCGCCCAAGGAGTTCGGCCAGCAACCACACCCCGACAGCAAAGCTTGCGCCGACCGCAGCGGACGCAAGTGCGCCAATTCGTGCCTCGGAGCCGAGGCGGCGCCCACCAAGACCGATAAGCAGAAACCCAGCGAGCGGAAATGCAACGATCAATCCGAGTAGTTCAGCCATTGCTGCTGTGCAGGATAAAGTTCACACCATCACGCGCCACGTGCAGCTACGGCGTTCGTGGCGTTGCATCGTCGAATTCTTCGTCGTGTTCGTAGTCGAAAAAAACGCGTTCGAACGGCAGTTCGACTGATTCAAAGCGAATGCGGAGCGTTTCGTCCACGATCATCATCGCATTGCGCTCGACCTTGATCCAGTCGGTTCGCCGTGCTGTGATCGGCTCGGAGGCGATAAGAACCATCACTGGGCGCTTTCCTTCTGGGGCTGGCTCGACGACACACCCTTCAACCTCAGCGTTATAGCGCCGACCGAGTGCGTAGTAGAGCGAGGCCGGCTGCACATCAGGATTTGTCGTATAGCGCAGCGCAACGATGCTAGTCCCATTGGTGAGCGCAACGTTCAGGTACGAATGCTCCCGCACCCCAGCCTCAATGAGCAGTGTGCTCAAATCGTCGAGCGCGCGGTGGAGTGCATAGACCATATCGTTGCACGTGACATCGCCCCAGGGATCTTCGATGTGGTTCAAGATAAGCCCAAAGAAGTGCTCTGAATCTGTCGAACCGAGAATTGCATCGTAAGCAACATCGCTGAGCATGCGGAGCAGCTTCCGCCGTATCTGTCGGAAGCCGCCGATCATGCCGTTGTGCATGAACATGAGTTTGCCATACATGAACGGGTGCGAGTTGACCTCCTCGACCGGAAAGCCAGGCGTTGCTGCCCTGATGTGCGCAAAAATGAGCGGCGAATAAATCTTCCGTGCCAAATTGCGGAGATTGGCATCGCTCCAGGCCGGCTTGATGGAGCGAAACACGCATGGCTCACTATCGAGTTCGGGTACGTACCAACCCACACCGAAGCCATCACCGTTGACAGCAACGGACATTTCACCGGCGTTGACGCTCTGCGCGACCACGAGCGAGTTGCGCGGTTTGTAGAGCAGGTCGTTCGCCAGGATTGGCGGTCCAATGTATGCAACAAAACGGCACATCCGGAGCGACTACCGCGGTTCGTTAGCCTAACACCGTCACCGAAGCTGCACAGATGCAGCACTCCACGCACGGTGTGCGAAAAGTATGCCGAAAATACGAAGGCGACTCCATGCAGACTCCTGGAGGTGCAGTGGTGCCATTGAAAAAGCGCACGCTGCGGCACTTCAACGTCCACTCCATCGTGCGCTCGCACCAACCACGCAGCATCCGCAGTGGTGACTTATCTTCAACGCGCCCAGTGTTCCTAACTTCGCGCAACGTTTCCCGACGTTGCACGCGATGCCGCGCATCCAGGACCATCTTCCGAAACTTTCGTGGGTTGCTGCCGACAAGCTGCTCTTTGTGCTCTACGGCGGAATTGCAATTCTGCAGATACGGGCGCTGCCGCCGGCTGAATACGGACTCTACGCACTGTTGGTGAGCATCCAGACATGGATTTTCGTTGTGGCTGATGGATTAGTGCTCCAAGGCATCATCCAATTCGGTGCAGATCGGACGATTCGACCGCAGGTGGATGGGACAGTAGCGGTCCTGTACACCCTCGTCATTGCAGCGATTGTCGTAGCACTTACAGCAGCTGAACCCGCCGTGCGACAACTCTTCGGGGAGCCCCGCTTTGCTCACGTTGTCCAGCTGGAATCGGTCTTCTGTGCAGTCACGATACCGCGCACATTCTGTCTTCGGGTACTCATGCGCGATATTCAATCGCGGCAAATATTCTGGATCAATGCCGCGTGGCTCGGCTCAATGACCCTCGCAACGGTGCACGGGATTATGGTGGGCTGGCTCGGATCTTTCGAGTCACTTGCTGCAGTTGCGATCGGTGGGATGGCCATCAGCTCTGCCGTCGCGACGATTCATACGCGTGGCATCCTCGC
>RFIK01000137.1 GCA_003695605.1 Chlorobiota bacterium | reverse complement strand
GTAAAACTCATCTCCCAAACACGCGATGAGAAGCGAAAGTCTGCACTCGTGAGTGCGCCTACGGGACACAACTCGATGACGTTCATCGAGTACGGCGAATCGAACGTCGTCCCCTCGAACAGCTCGATCGTGACGTGATCATTCCGCTCCACGAAGGTCAGCACTGGCTGCTTGGCAATCTCATTGGCAAAGCGAATGCAGCGCGAACAGAGGATGCATCGCTCGCCATCGAAAATGATGCGGTCGCTCCAAGCCACACGCTTTGGTTTGTGCACTTTTTCCTCGACAAAGCGGCTTTCTCCACGCGAGTGTGTGAAGGCATATTCTTGGAGCTTGCATTGCCCGGCTTCGTCGCAGATCGGGCAATCGAGTGGATGGTTGATGAGCAAAAATTCCATGACCGCGTTTTGTGCGGCGATCGTTTTCTCGCCCACCGTATCAACAACCATTCCATCGGCAACAGGTGTCGCGCACGCAATTTGAAGCTTCGGCATCCATTGCACGACGGGGTTACCCTCGACATCGTGCTCGATAGACCCATCGGGGCCTTTTTTGTATGAACCGACGCGCACTAAGCACATCCTGCAATTACCCGCGACACTGAGCGCAGGATGCCAACAAAAGTGCGGAATGGTGATGCCACTGTCGAGTGCAGCTTCGATGATGGTCTTGCCCGGCTGGGTCTCGATTTTCCGGCCGTCTATCGTGATAGTTGGCATGGTGCGTTGCTCAACAACTGGTGATGATCTGGCAAGCATATCAACAGCGAACGTCCCACACAGAGTTCGCTGCCAGCCTGCAGTGCGAAAATAGCATTTGCCTTTTCAGGGGTAGAAACGCATGCCAATGGCAACGTCCACGCTCGAAGCAAAGCCTGGCGCAATCGTCAACAATGGACCCAGTTCGAGGAAAAATTCCAACGGCACTCCGCGCGGAAGCACATCAACGCCGAACATGCCTCGCACCCCGATCCGCGCCTGGTCACCCTCGGAGTACTTGTAGCCACGATCTCCCCACCAGCGGACACCTTTTCCAAAGCCGATTGCCAGCCCAGCATCGCCGTAGAGCAGCACGACCGGACTCCGGAACGCATTGAAGTGCCAGAGGTAGT
The DNA here is from genome assembly GCA_003695605.1 of Chlorobiota bacterium. GTDB lineage: Bacteria > Bacteroidota > Ignavibacteria > Kapaibacteriales > NICIL-2 > NICIL-2. The sequence goes on along the minus strand of RFIK01000137.1, from coordinate 5,538 downwards.
CAACACCAATCCGTGGCGCACCGTAGTACGAACCGCCCAGCGAGGCTGCGATTGCCTGATCGCGGCTCACCCAGTGCTTGAGCGTCAAGCCCGTTGGGTCGCCGAGAATAATCCCGAACCCTGTTCCTTTTTGCGCTGAGGCGACAGTCACCGCCACCAATGCACAGCAAACGATCCGGTAAAGCATCATCAGAAGAACCTCATTGTTGAAGTGAATCGAAGATAAGTAGGTAGCTATCGTAGCGCTCGTAGGGAATCTCACCCCGCTCGACAGCAGCACGGACCGCACACTCTGGCTCGTGCGTGTGCGTACACGGTAGATACTTGCAGTGGGGGTAGTACGGATCGAAGTCGTGAAAGTAGAATGCCAACTCTTCGGGAGGAAGATCCGCGAGCGCGAACTCCCGCAAGCCAGGTGTATCGATGAGCTGACCACTGCGTGGCAAATGGAAAAGCCGCGCATTGGTCGTCGTATGGCGGCCGCGCTCGTACTTGCGGGAGATCGTGCGCACCTTCTGAAGCGAGATCCCGAAGCATGCATTGATAAGTGCCGACTTCCCCACACCGGATGCACCGACAAAGACGCAGGTGGCTCCTTCTGCGAGCGTACGAAGCTCAGCGATTCCATCGCCGTTGATTGCGCTTGTCAAGCACGCGCGAAGCCCTAAGCGATCGCGGTAGTATGCAATGGCATCTTCGACCTGGTGGGGAATCGGCAAATCAATCTTGTTGAACACAACGATTGGCTCGACACCACCTTGCTCAGCGGCGACCAGGTGCCGATCGAGCAATCGCCGGCTAAAGTGCGGCAACGTAACCGAGTGGACAAGAAATGCCCGATCAACATTGGCGGCAAGTACCTGCACCAGCCGCTCAGTGGGCGAACGGCGGAAGAGCTTCGTCTGGCGCTGGCGAACGTGCACGATCACACCACGGCGCTCATCATCGGGCGTAGGCGCAACCTCCACCCAATCACCAACTGCAAGCAGGGATTCTGATTCAGCATTGTCGGTTGTAACGACACCTCCCGCAATACACTCATGCGTCGGCGCAAATGGCTCGCTGTGCGGTTGGCTGTAGGCGCGTTCTTCCTCCACAAGCCAAAGGCTGCTTGCAACACCAACGATCCGCCCGACAAAGGTTGCGCGTGCACGGTGCTTTTCGGGATCTTTTTTCAGCTGTGATGAGCGCGCAATGGAACGCTCCTCCACTGTCTCGCCCTCGATGCGTGCAGCATCTCGGCGGAGAATTGATTTCCGGTGGGGCTTCCGACGGAATGTAGCCAATCTTTCCTAAGCACCATAATCACAGGTTGGCACAAATATCGCACGCCATGCAGAAGACCCAAACTCCACCACGATTCGCTAAGTTTGCAGTAGTTCATTTTTCAATAAACCTGCATTGTCGAACTATCGTTGGGTACTGCGTGATCAGCCTGATGAATCCATCGTCTCGACGCTCAGCCAACACTTAGCCATCCCACGCCCGATCGCGCGTGTCCTCGGCTCGCGTGGGTTGCAGACACCAGCTGATGCACAGCAATACTTCGCCCCACGACTGGAGGACTTGCACGATCCCTTCCTGATGCAGGACATGGACCGAGCGGTCGAGCGGATCGAGCAAGCAGTTGCGCGCGGCGAGACGATTTGGATTCACGGCGACTACGACGTTGACGGCACCGCCTCGACGGCGATGCTCGTCGAGTTCCTCCGTTGGCTCGGTGCACGCACAGCGTACTACATCCCCGACCGCATCAGCGAAGGCTATGGCGTTTCGCTCCAGAGTATCAACACTGCCGTCGAAGCAGGCGCTCGCGTTCTCATCACCGTTGATTGTGGTATCACCAGCACGGAAATCCTCGCTTACGCCCGGGAGCGTGGGCTTGACGTCATCATCTGTGACCACCACGAGCCAGCCGATGTTCTTCCCTCCGTCTTTGCAATTCTCGATCCTCTCGTACCGGGATGTCCATATCCGTTCAAACACCTTGCCGCCTGTGGCGTCACCTTCAAGCTCATCGAAGCGATTTGCCTGCGCCGCGGCTTCCACGAACGAGCATTCGACTACCTCGACTACGTCGCAGTCGCCTCGGCTGCCGATATCGTCCCACTTGTCGGCGAAAACCGAATCCTCGTTGCGCATGGACTGCGGAAACTCAATACTGACCCGCGTCCCGGCTTCCGCGGGCTTCTCGATTGTGTCGGTGCTGACTTTGGGAGCATAACGACCTCGAGCATCGTCTATGGCATCGCACCGCGTATCAATGCAGCTGGTCGGCTCGGCGATGCACGGCGCGCCGTGGAGATGATGATGCAACCTAATCCACTGCTGGCATTCCGCATTGCACAATCGCTCGAGCACGACAACCGCAAGCGCCGCTCACTCGACGAAATCACCTACGAACAAGCCCGGCAACAAGCAGAGCAGGTGCTTGCCCAGCAGCCACGCCGCTCGCTTGTCCTGCATTCGACTTCGTGGCATCCAGGTGTCATCGGAATCGTTGCCTCGCGACTGGTGGAGAAATTCCACCTGCCGACGATTCTGCTTACTTCGGGCGACGATGGCATCGCAAAAGGTTCGGCACGGAGCATCCGCAACTTCGATATCCACGCTGCGCTCAAACGGTGTGAATCCTTCCTGCTTGAATTCGGTGGACACAAGCACGCTGCAGGCCTTGCATTGCGCGCCGAGAACGTCCCGCTCCTGTCCGAAATGTTCGATAGCATCGCAAGCGAGCAAGTCACTGACGATATGCTCCTACCCGAACTGACAATTGATGCGCCGATGGAGCTCATCGAGCTTACGCCGAGTATGCTCGAGGTACTGCCGCGCTTTGCGCCGTATGGCTTCAACAACACAAAACCCCTGTTCCTCGCAACTGGAGTTCAGCTTGTTGGGAACATGCGTGCCCAGGGGCGCAACATGTGCCGCTTCCGTGTCCTTCAATCAAACTTTGCCATCGATGCCGTTGCTCCAAGTGATGCTGCAGTGAGAATTGCACGCAACGCACCACTCTCGATGATTTTCAGCATCGAAGAGGAAACCAAGGGGATTCCAATGCTCCGCGTCCGTGACATGCGCCCATCGTCGGCCCAGAACATCCAATCGGGCTTGAACTGATACTTTTGCCTACGTCTCTACGGAACTATCCCTGCAATGGCACGGCGACTGACCGAGTCGGAATCCGTAAGCCTCCTCGATGAACTTGCGCGGATTGAACAGGATCAGGCAACGTCATCGCTGGAGCGTTGCCGCCTGCTCGATGAGCTCCTCCGTACAAGCTATCTCCTTGCCACTGACGATGAGCTTCAGACCTTCGCCAGCGTTGCTTCGCGGCAGGTGTACGTCCACCAAGCGCTCACGGTCCCACCACGACTTGCAGCTGAACTGGAAAAGCTTCTCAGTTGGCTCCACCGCACACTGCGCCAGCGCATCGAATACCCGCACGCCCAGCTTCGCCCTGCGTTTGCGCTGATCGATCGCTGGCTCAGGTGGCAACACCGAGCAGAGAGTGCTGATCAAGCAGAGTTTCCACTTCCAGATACTTCCATCACCGACGAGCAGGCAACGACGCTCCGTATCATTGCCCGGGAACGATCAATCACCCACCTCGACAGTGGCATCGAGATCCCTGTCATTAGCGGGACAGTTGAGACAAGCAACCAATCCATTGCACTCCAACTCCATCGCCGATGGCGCTCGCTTGCATCGGCTATTCGCCAAGGAACCGTGCTCGGAGTCATTGCACCGCGGTGGATTTCACCCGATACTGCAGTGTGCACCGATACATCGCTCGTTATCCTCGAACCAGATTTGCTGCTCGATGTAACAACTGTTGCAGAATGCTTCACTGGGAGCACCAACACGCATCTTCGCGTACTGTTGCAGTTGCTTACCACAGACGCGCCGAGTGCTGCAACAGTGGTTGGCACTGTCGTCAATGCATGCTTCGATGAGCTACTGGCTGATCCTGAGGTCGAACCATCGCGTGCCATTGAACGTGCCCTCCGCACGCGCTACGTAGACGTGCTCGCAGCAGTGCAGCACGGATTACTGAGCCTGGAGCAAGTCGAACACGACGTCGGCATTCACCTCGACGTCCTCCGCCGCGTGATCCCCCACCTTCGCGGACAAGCAACCACCGAACCGATGTTCATCGCTCCACGCTACGGCGTGCAAGGTCGCATTGACGTGCTTTTGGAAGACCGCGAACGTCCAGCGTACAAAACAATCATCGAGCTCAAATCTGGTGCGCCGCCAACTCAGCCTCAACGCATGGCCAGCCAATCGGGTGCCCACATCACTGTTGGGATGCGTCCCAACCACCTGATGCAAATCGCTGGCTACAACCTCCTGCTCGATGCTGCATTTCCTGGATGCCAAGAAACAAGCCAAATTCTCTACTCCCGCTCAGCCGAAGAACCACTCCGGAATGCGCCGAATCTCCACGACTTCAAGGCTGATTTCCTGGCAATGCGCAATAAGATCGTTGCGATGTACTACGACCTGGCACATCGCCGTTTCCGTGCGCTTGACATGTTGGGGACGCTCGATGTATCAGAGGCATCACCGCTCGATCGCCAGAAACTGCAGCAGTGGCAACAGGCGTTCGGCAGCCTGGACGATCAAGAGCAGCTCTACCTACGTGCCCTCATTGCATTCGCCTTCCGCGAGTGGATTACAACGATGGTTGGCAGCCCCATGCGCAACGGCGGCTATTCCTCGCTCTGGCGGTCAGCGATTGAGGAAAAGAGCGAAGAGCTGCGCTCGCTGACCTTCCTCCGCTTCGACACAACCGCAAGCAACTGGGAACGCGGCTACCTGACGTTCTGCTTCACCGATCGAACACCACACGTGCATCCCTTCCGCAGTGGCGATGTTGCAGTGCTCTACCGGCATGACGCTCTCGTGCGCGGTGGTGATACTATCACAGGCCAAGTGTTCAAGTGTACGGTACGGTCCTTGGGCCGGGATCATATTGTCCTCAGTCTCCGCAACAAGCTCTTCGACCGTACACTCTTTGCCAGCGAGGGCTTCTGGGCACTCGATCCAGACGTGCTCTCCATTGGCATCGAGAGCATGGTGCGTGCGTGTGGGCAGTTCGCGCTTGCACCTCGAGAGCGCAGGCAACTTCTGCTTGGGAATGTTGCGCCACGGCGTCAGCCGTTGGCTGTCCCCCGGCCGGCTCGGCTGACCGATCTCCAGTACGAGCTCCTCTGCCGCTGTCTTGCCGCACAGGATTACTTTTTGCTCGAAGGACCGCCTGGCACAGGGAAGACCAGCACGATGCTCCGTTCAATGGTTGATTACTTGCTGTCCGATCCACGCGAAGTGATACTCTGCACCGCACTGACCAATCGTGCCGTTGACGAAATCTGCTCGGCACTTGAGCATCTCTGGAACGATGGCTTGCTGCTGCGGCTGGGTTCGCTCGATGCGACTGAACACGACGCAATCTCATTTGCTCGATCTGCACAAACGCAGGACTTTGCAGACTTAGCGTCGCAGCTTCAGCGTGCGCGCGTCATCGTGGCAACC
>RFIK01000136.1 GCA_003695605.1 Chlorobiota bacterium | reverse complement strand
TCTCGAGTGTTTTTTCCTCGCCGTATTCAGCACCGAGCGATGCTGTCGAGACGTACTTGACCGGAATTGTGATTGGGTCAGATTCGCACTCTTTACCACTGGTGCTGGTAACAACGAGCTTTGCACTGAATGGGACAAGTGTCGAGACTTTCGGCCCTGGCTGGCCGATGCGACTTGTTGAATCGGGGTAGACACCATCCTCGCTTTGCCAATCCCATTCGACGGTCGGTTCTGTCGTTCCGCGTGTGAGGATTGTTTTCCACTGCTTGTCACCACGGGTGATTTCAATGCGACGCTTGGCGACAAGTTTATCCTCGATACCGTTCTTGAGGACGAAGTTCATCGTCTCTGGTTGTGGTACCACTTTCGGGTCTTTGTCGAGGATTGGTTTGATGATCTCCCAATCTTCACAGAGAATCTCGACCCGGCGATTTTCCTCGATACCCATCGTGTCCTTCATGTTCGAGGGACGCTTCGGGCGAGTCAGGAACGTAAGTTTCATGCGTTTTTCGCTGATGCCCCAAATGTCTCGGAAGTAGTTATACACATTCCGTGCGCGTGCTTCTGCAAGTTTGAGGCCACCCTGCTTTTCTTCGGGATTGACATCATCGGTTGTGCCAACGATTTCAATTGTCGCGTTTGGATGCTTGCGGAGCCGATAACCGAAGATGTTGAGAATGTGGTAATACTTTTCGAGTGTGCCTCCCGGGATACGTTCATCGGTGAAATTCTGCGTTTGTTCAGGGTTGCGGAAGAGAATGTATCGCTTGGGAATCTCACTGGAGCCAACATCAAAGAAAACGTAGTTGAGAAGTGGGTAGAGCGTAATCGTTGCGATTTGTCGCATGACAAGCCCCCGGAAATTCCGCATCTCGGGGTCGTTTGGATTTTGCTTGGCATACTGGGACTCGGCGATGTCTGCATCGAGCACTGGACGCTGCCCCATACGAATGACGACGTCGTACTCATCGGGCTTGGCTGCTGCATCGCGATCGCGGGTGATTTTCGGTTTGGCAATACGCTGGATAACTTTCTTCGAACTGTAGAGGGGATTCGATGCTTCAATTTCCAAATCAATGGTAACGTTGGGATCTTTACTTGTGCCGAAGGCTTCATTACCGAAGACAAAGTCTTTGACCTTTTCGGTAAATGTCACGCTATCGCGCACAACACGCCCAGTGAGTGGATTGCGTAGCGTGAGCGTCGCAGGAATGTTTTCACCGGAGCACTCATCAATCACCTGGACACGCACTTGCACAGCGCGGAAGAATGTCGGCACAAATGCCATGAATAGATCGAGCTTGCCTTGATAGCCGGGTAGATCCTTGCGCGTCGAAGCAAAGTACATCACATCGCCCGATGCAGGCATAGAGAGGAAGCTCTCGTCACCGGTTGTGTTCAACGGGGCAGGCAGGTGTGTTGGCTTCGACCACGTGTCTTTCCCATCAGGACCAACACCGGTCTTCTTGACAAAGTAGAAATCGAGCCCACCGATATTCGGCTTGTGTCCATTCGATGCAAAGAAGAGGGTGATGTTGTCCGGAGCAATGAACGGTGACCAGTCAACACCATCGGTGTTGATGGCTGTCAAGTTTTGTGCGGGTTTCCATTGGTTCGTTTCTTCATCGAAATCGGTGTACCAGATGTCTATGTTTTTAGCCCCATGTGGGCCGGGTCGGTTGGATGCAAAGTAAATGCGGCTTTTATCGCTGGTGATCGAAGGCTGCGAATCCCAGTACTCGGAGTTGACCTGCCGACCGAGATTGCGAGGTTTACCCCACTTATCGCCTTCGATATCCACGATGTAGAGGTCGCAATCCCCGAACCCATCTGGGCGATTGCAGCCAGTGAACACAAGCGTTTGACGGTCAGCAGCGATCGAGGCGACGCCTTCGTTGTAGATCGTGTTGACGCTCAGCTCTGGCCCATAAGCGTGGATCGTATCAATGTTGAATGGAGGGAAAAAATTCGTGTCGAGATTTTCAAGTTTCTTCGTAGCCCAGAAGTCGTGCGAGGGATCACCGTCTTTATTGGGCATACTGCCAGGGCGGTCCGAGACAAAGTACAGCGTTTTCCCGTCCGCTGTCACGGTGGGGGCATAATCAAGCGATGGTGTGTTGACTACTGGCCCAAGGTTGATGATGCGGATTTTTTTGATGACCTCGGGACTAGTCAAATCAATGCCGCCTTCTTCATCACCATCGTCAAGAATCGTTGCAGCGTAGAGATAGCGCTGCACCGATGCATGCTCGGAGCCTGCGCTGGAGTTGGCACGCACGTGCGCTCCGCTGACCACTGTACTAGCAATGAGCAGGAGAAAAACGAGTTGCACTCTACTGCGTCGCGTTTGCATAGAATGTCTCACAGCAAGTGATGGAACAAACACTCAGAAGCACCAACCACCTTGTGGGTACTAACCAATCGAAAGAGCTTCTCCAGCGTTGTACGGAATGCACCGTTCTGCGCCGCCCCATGGTTAGCGAACAATCGGGACGGATTGCCACCGCTTTCCTTGTGGGCTTGTGACAACTACCCAGTACACACCTTGCGACAGCGATTGTGCGGGAAGCATCACCACGGGCTGCTCACAGTGCGTTTGGAGCAAACGAATACCGTGCGTCGAATAAACCTCAACACGTACAGAACTGGGTCCACTGCAGCGGACAACAATTGCATCACACGTAGCATCATACCATGCGGCAAGGGGCACGTCTTCCCCCGCTGTTTCTGACACAACTGTCGTCGGACTGATGGTGAAGAACCATTTCCACGGCGTTGTGATGGTTCCCGTAAGGTCGTACACTACAACATGCCAATAGTACAGGCGGTTTTTCTCCAAATGAACACTCGGACTATCGAGGACAAAGACAGTGTCCTGATCGGTTCGCTGATCGAAAATAAGCTCATAGGTGGACGTATCGCTGACGATCTCGAGCCAGTACGTATCAACGCTTTCAGCAGCCGACGTCCATCGGAAGCGGATTGGACCAGCAGCGAGATTGACGGTATCGCCAGGCTCAAGCAGCGTTGGCACTTGCAATGGCAAAGCTACCGAGAAGGTCGAGCGCGCAGAAAACTCACTCCATCCCAGTGTTGCATGGCGCCCGCGAACACGCCAGTAGTACTCGCTCCGATTCGCAAGCGAACGAAGCAGATACGTTGTGTCACGGAGTGTCGAATCGTTCACCATGAGTGATCGGAAACTCGAGTCACTGGCGACTTGGAGGTGGTAGCGTTGAGCCTGCGGGATGGCCCGCCAGATGAGGCGCACCACTGTATCGCCGACCGTTGCCGCATCGGTAGGCTCCAGAGGAAGTGGTATCGGTGCTACGTCTTGCGTAAAATCAACTTTGACGTTCTTCCCCGTCAGTGTCACCGATTTTGATGCGGTGATGCCACTCCCTTGCGCTGTGAGTGTTACCGATCCAGTCAAACCAGTTACAGGAATTGCGTAGCCACCGGAGGTTGAAGTAACCGTGTAGTAATTCCCTCGCGAGGGCGTAATCGTAACACCAGCAAGTCCTTCGCCGATATCATAGAAACCATTGCCATTCCGGTCGCGATAGACAACGCCTACGATGTAGACCTCCGCCGAAGTGGCAAAATCTTGTGTGACGATGTACGGCCCTACTTGCGTTGCAGGATTATTGTCTTGGACGACACCGATTCCAATTTCGTTGTAAACGATGGTGCCGTCGAAATTCATAATGTTGCGACGATGTCCGAGCGTTTGCTGATTGTCCGCCCCCCAATCCACGTTGAATCCGCAATGGGCATGCCACATGCTGCGCGCATACGCGAAGACATTCTCTCCTACTGCACCACGACCGGTGTAGCCAACGCGCTGGAGCCGTTGCTGGAGAGTACTTCCATCGGAGCCGGTGTGCCCTTGAAAATCGTTCCGTTGCATATCGCGGCTGTGATTCCGCGCTGCCTGGATCAGCTGCGGGTGGAATGCTAACGGTGGGCGCATTGGGTAATTCTGAAAATCCGAACGCACCTTGTTTTTATCAATCCCGAAGTATTGGTAGGATTGCACAACGTCTGGGTCTGTCGTTGTCGCAAGCCGATCACCTTCCGCAGGAGGATTCGCACGCGCACGATTGATGTACTCCAGCATCAACTGTTCCTCTGGTGTGGGATCGCCATGGCTGTAGAGTTGCTGCGCTTGTGGTAGTCCTTGGTGCGCTCGAGTCGAACGTGCCTCGTCAAAGGGCACTGCGTACGGCGGATTGCTTGCTGGCGCACTGTGCTGCTGCGCTATCGCGGCAGCTGATGACGCCCAGAGAGTAAGGCTTAGCAGGAGGACAATCTGCATGGCCACATGCGTTGGAATTGTGTCATGTCTTCGTCGTTTGTAAAATTACATCGAAAAAATTTTTGAACAAAGACTTTTCTTGCACAGCCACTGGTGTGGTACACTCACGTGGCGTAATTTGGCAATGTGTTGGTTTTTCTGCGGTCATCCCATGCCACAATTTTCATTCCAGCGGAGTGCCCTCTTCACGGCGATAGCGTTGGCAGTTGTGTGCACTGCCGCTGGACAATCCCATTCCCTTGCTGATCGCCTCCGGCAGCACGTGCAAGTACTCGCCTCGCCGAAGCTCGAAGGCCGGGAGCCTGCCACTCCTGGGAATGAGCTGGCTGCCCGCTACATTGCCGAGCAATTTCAGTCCATTGGCATTGCACCGCTTGGAAGCGACTACTTCCAGCGTTTCTCGATTCCCTCGCGCATTGAGCTGGAAGGCACAAATTCTGTTCGCATTCGAATGCTACTGGAGCGACCGGGCATTCCGCGCGAAGCACTCAAGCCTGTCGCCATTCAATGGAACCCGCAACAAGAGTACGTCCCACTCGGTATCAGCGATACTGGAAGCATAACTGCACCCGTTGTCTTCTGTGGCTTCGGTCAGCAGCGAGACGGCGGACTCGATGAATTTGCCGGCATGGACGTGAGCGGGAAAATCGCGCTCATCCTCACAGGAGACCCAGACCATTATAACCCACACGAACCCTTCCGTGTCAACTACAGTGAACTCCGTCGTAAGGCACTGCGTGCACGGCGAGCAGGCGCGCGTGCTGTCGTTTTTATCCACCCCCAAGGGGATTCAAGTGAAGTACTCATGCCACTTCGCTACGATGGACGTCCGCCCATTGGCGGGATCCTTGCCATCCATGCAAAACGCAGCATCGCTGCCCGCCTTTTCCCTCGTGCGCAATCGCTGTTTACTCGCGAGCAGGAAATCGTCAAAACCAAGCAACCGCGAAGTTTCCAATTGCCCGACGTCGAGATGACACTTTCGGTCTCGTACCGCCTCGACAGTACCACAATTCCAAATGTGATTGGGATTGTTCGTGGCACTGAACCAGCCAAGGCGGACGAGTATATCGTCGTTGGCGCCCATTTCGATCATCTGGGCTGGGGCGATGACAACTCGCTCTACACTGGTGCGGATCGAAAGATCCACCCCGGCGCTGATGACAACGCATCTGGAACTGCAGGCTTGATTGAGCTTGCCCGCGCTCTCGCCACGAAACCACCTGCGCGATCGGTGGTCTTCTGCGCATTCAACGCAGAAGAACGTGGTCTCTTCGGCTCAACGGCCTATGTGCAATCGCCTCTTGTTCCGCTCGAGAAAACAGTTGCGATGCTCAATCTCGACATGATTGGACGCATGCAAGGAAAGCGGATCAACATCCAAGGGGTCGGCTCATCGTCACTGTGGAAACCGCTCATGGATTCGCTCGCCACAGCAGCCGGCTTCGAGCCAAGCTATACCGACGACGGCATCGGACCGAGTGATCACACGTCCTTCTACCTCCGTGGCATTCCTGTGCTGTTCTTCTTCACTGGGCTGCATAGCGATTACCACCGCCCGACCGATACGTGGGAGAAACTCAACTACACCGGCCAGGCTCGCGTCGTCGAGCTTGTCCAGCGTGTTATCGAATCCATCGCAGCTCTTCCAGAGCGACCTGCATTTACCAAGGTTGCCTCCTCCCAACGTCACATGGGAACAGGTCCAGCGAAAGTGCGACTTGGCGTCATGCCGGATTACGCAGATCATCCAAAAGGACTTCGCGTCAGTGGCATCATCGAGAATTCACCCGCAGCACGTGCTGGTCTCCGCGACGGTGATATCATCGTGCAAATCGGCACAACGGCGATTCGCTCGATCTACGACCTGATGGATGTCCTCTCGCGCGCTAAGCCTGGAGAAGAAGCTGAGATTATTGTCCTGCGCGGGCCCAACGAAGACCAGCGCGTGGTGCTCCACGCCATTTTCGAGGCGTCACGGTGAGCATCCAAGGCTAATTTTGCATGTTCGTTTCACTGCGTGAAAGCAAATTGAACCATGGCAACGATCACCACTCGGACTTCGCTCCCAGCGCGGGTTGAACGCGGAGAGCTGGCCTATAAGGACGGGCACTACTGCGTTCGCGACCTTTCCCTTGCTGACTGGGGGCGCCGCGAGATTCACCTTGCCGAAAGCGAGATGCCAGGCCTTATGGCACTGCGTGAGCGATACCGCGATGCCAAACCGCTCGCTGGTGCGCGTATCGCTGGCTGCCTCCACATGACCATCCAGACCGCAGTGCTCATCGAAACGCTTGTAGAGCTTGGCGCCGAAGTTCGCTGGTCATCGTGCAACATCTTCTCCACGCAAGACCACGCCGCTGCCGCCATTGCTGCACGCGGAATACCGGTGTTCGCATGGAAAGGCGAAACCGAGGACGAATACCGCTGGTGCATCGAACAGACGCTCTTTTTTGGTTCTCCCGAGCGTCCACTGACGATGATTCTCGACGATGGCGGCGATTTGACCAATGTGGTGCTCGACGTGTATCCCGAACTTGTTCGGCACATCCGCGGCATCACGGAAGAAACAACCACCGGCGTTCGTCGGCTCTACGAGCGGATGAAGCACGGGAAGCTCCCCATCCCCGCAATCAACGTCAACGATTCGGTGACCAAATCGAAGTTCGACAACAAGTATGGCTGCCGCGAGTCTTGTGTGGATGCTATTCGCCGTGCTACCGACATCATGATCGCCGGCAAAGTTGCTGTCGTCGCTGGCTACGGCGATGTCGGGAAAGGCTCTGCTGCATCGCTCCGCGGTGCGGGCGCACGTGTGATTGTCACCGAAATTGATCCCATCTGTGCGTTGCAGGCCGTCATGGACGGGTACGAAGTGCGCCGCATGCGCGATGCAGTTCCTGAGGCCGACATCGTTATCACTGCAACTGGCAATTGTGACGTCGTCACTGGGGAGATTTTCAAGCTGATGAAGGATAAAACCATCGT
>RFIK01000135.1 GCA_003695605.1 Chlorobiota bacterium | reverse complement strand
TTCTTCCCACTCGACCTGTCGTTCGACGGCGGGATGCTCCAGGATTGCTTTGATTTCCGATGCGAATACAAAGCGTCCGTCTCGATGCCACCAGTACAGTGGCTTTTTGCCGATACGATCCCGCGCGCAGAGGAGCTGCCCGGTGCGTTCATCCCAGAGTGCAAGCGCCCACATCCCGTGCATGCGCTCGAAGACCCGCTCGCCCCATGCATCGTAGCCGTAGAGGATCGTTTCCGTATCAGTGCGCGATCGGTAGCGATAGCCCAGTGCCTCTAATTCAGCACGGAGCGCGCGGTGGTTGTAGATCTCACCGTTGAAGACAATCGTCAAGCGTCCATCGGGCGTGCTCATCGGCTGATGTCCAGCTGCCGACAGGTCAATAATCGCCAAGCGGCGAAAGCCAAATCCGCACCGGCGCGACGGTGCAACCCACGTTCCAGCATCATCTGGCCCGCGGTGGGCGATCGTTGCACTCATGCGCTCGAGCAATTCATCGCTAATACGAGGCTGCTGCGCGGCGTACTCGACAATCCCCACAATACCGCACATCCTACCGCTCCCCCAACAACAGTGATGCAACAGCGCCAGCACTGAGCCACACCCCCAGCATCCCAACTGCAGTCTTGCGGAGGAACGCCGAGCGACTCCGACTTGCTACCACCATCACTCCCCACCAAAAAACGACCACGAGCATCGTTGCATCTGCCGGGAGCACATGGAACAATGCATACGGCGCTCCAAGGTACCACGCTGGCTTGCGTAGCTCACCACCAGGTAACGGTGGATCAACCATGCCCCAGATCACGCCGCCAACAACAAGCGCAAGCCCAACAATGCCGCATTCGACCCCTCCGACCATCCACCGCCAGCGCCGAGCGACGACTCCACCGAGCACCCCGAGCATTGGTGTAAGCCAGAGAGCGTGCAACGCAAACTGCCGCGATGCATTCCAGCGCTCTGGCAGGAACACTGCTGCAAGATCACCAACGACGGGGAGGTTATCCACAATGAGCGTCCGCCCAATTTGATATGCATCGAGCGCACGTGAAGTACCAGAAAGCGTCGTACCCACCCATGCGAGCATCATGGTGAGTGCAATCATCCCTATCACAATCCCGTGCTTCCGCAGTGATACTCCTCCGAGCACCATCGTCGCCCAAACAGCCCCAAGACCAAGGATCAGCGCACTTGCAGCCAACGCGTGTACTCGGAGAACTATGGCACCAGTAACACTGGATGCAAGAAGTCCATGCGAACGTGCTGCTACCGATACTGGCGCCTCGGCTGTATCGCTGAGAGCGTTGAGCATTCCTCGATGTTCGGGAATTTGCTCGACAGCAGCAACGTCCCCGCGACGGAGGAGAATATCACCGCTGGTATCAACGACATCGCTAACGGCACGGTACAGCCGCACAGTACTCGACTGGCTCGACGGTTCGTAAACGAGCGCAAGGAGTACGCCACTGAAAATCCCAACAGCGACACTCACTACCGCAGCAGCCTGAGCAAAGCGTAGAATAAGGGCACGTGGTGCATTCATCCTCATCTGCTCAGGTAGTACTCCATCAGTTCAGCGATTTGGTCAGGTGAAAGCTGTGGCTCTTGGTACATGCCGGCACGCAGTCGCTGCCGCAATGCCTCAAACAGCACCACTGCACAGGCCACAGAGATGTTCAGGCTCTGGACCATGCCCATTTGCGGTATGACCAAGTTCGCATCGGCTCCTCGACACGCATCCACGCTCAGCCCTGCGTGCTCATTGCCAAAGGCAATTGCAACTGGCTGTGTCAAGTCGAAGGTGTACAAGCTCTGGGCCGGCTGGCCAAGGCATGTTGTGATAATCCGCATTCCCCTGGCACGAAGCATTGCGTAGCACTCTTCGATGGAACGGTGTTTGACAAGACGCACCCACTTCCGTGCACTTGCGCTGGAGCGCTCTCCGAGCTCCGGGAACTGCTGCCCTCCGGTGTACACTACGTGCACATCGAGCACCCCGACTGCGTCGCACGATCGGATAACTGCAGAAACGTTGTGTGGATCGTGCACATTCTCCAAAATCACCGTCAGCGTCGGCTGCCGATGGCCGAGCATGCGGAGTATTTTTTCGCGGCGCTCCGGTGTGCCGACTCTCGGACGTTCATTGGCAATGTGCTCGCGGTCGGTCATTACTTGTCTGCTTCGCCCATGACGGGATCAATTCCACCGATGATTGCGACGATGTCGGCAACCATGGAGCCTTCCGCCATGTGTGGCATTGCCTGCAGATTGGCTGCAGACGGAGCGCGAATCTTGAGCTTCCAAGGGAGCCCGTCCCATCGGCAACGATGAAAAAGCCCAGCTCACCTTTGGGAGATTCGATCGCAGTGTAGGTTTCGCCAGGTGGTGCGGGAGGACCGAAGTTGATGATCATGAAGTCGGCGATCAACTCCTCCATCTTGGTGTAAATCTCGTACTTGCGCGGTGTAACGTGCACCGGATCGTTGAGCTTGACTTCCCCTTCGATCGGGTGATCGAGCAGTTGGTGGATGATGCGGATAGACTCGCGCATTTCCTGCAATCGCACCATGAAGCGTGCGTAGCAGTCGCAGTCGTTTTCGACGATGACGTCGAACTCGAGC
>RFIK01000134.1 GCA_003695605.1 Chlorobiota bacterium | reverse complement strand
TAGACAACAATCGGTGCGTTCGCCTTGATGTGCAAGCCTGCGCCTGGCCACACTTGATCCGGCGGAGGGGCTGCTTGTGGGGCTTTCGTATAGGCTTGTCCCGTTCCAGGTGCAATCACCACCTCGATAACATCATTAGGGATGGTGAAGCGTATTGTTTGGAAACCTCGGCCTTCCACTTCAATCAAGACACGCGTTCGAGTAGCGGAAGCAATGTAGAGCGCAAGAGCATTCCCTCCCCCTGGGAGTTCGTAACACGGTGGGAACGAGAAGTAAAACTCCGTTCCTGCTGCACCGCCATCCCGCGCAAGGAGAGAAACCAGCTTCGCACGTATCTCATCAGTGGTTTCGGGATGTGTGCTCCCACTCCACAGTGGGAGCGATGCAGTCAAAATCACACTTGCCACAAGCAGGATGCGCCGTGTCATGATCAACCTCATCACATGTTGAAACAGATTAGCTTGCAATTGGTTGCACTGCAGTAATGCACTATCCTCGTGTATGGTTTCAGGTACATGTGCATTGCATGACCAAAATAAGAAAAAATATCGTGCAAACCAAACTGATGGTGGAATACAGACAGAAATGCTGCTCAGGAATTGCAACGCGTGACAACGATTACCGTTCGCTCGCTCAATTCCTCCAACAGTGTAACTCGACGCCGTGCGCCCCACAGCTCAATACTCACATCTTGCTCGGCATCAATGTCAATCACGATCGTCTCTTGTTCGATGCGAACGCTGACACGATGTATTCGCTGTTGGCGACGGCGGTCAAGTCCTTCTGCAATGCGTAGGCAGGCAGCCATCCATCGAACCGCATCCTGCCACCGTTCGGGCAGCGCTGCAAAGTGTTCATGGTGCCGTTTCGGATGACTCTTCCGGTGGTAGCGCGCAACATTGGCGATGATCTCCGCTTCGGTGCTGCTAAATCCCGGCATGACTGCGTTGCTGATTAGGTAGAAGCTGTGCTTGTGATGTTGGTCTGGGGCAATGTGATAGCCAGCATCATGGAGCAGCGCCGCAGCTTCGAGCATCTCGCGTTCATGGTCTCCAAGCCCGTGAAGGAAGGAAAGCTGGTCAAAAAGCTCCAATGCCAGTTTCGCCACGTGGCGAGCATGGTTACGCTCGACGCCGTACCGTCTGCACAGGTGATCAATCGTTGCTTTGCGCAAGTGTACCAGGTGATGGTACTGCGAGCTATCGCGAAGATGCTGTGCTGTATCGAAGACAACACCTTCGCGTAGTGCAAACGTCGAGATGACAACACTCTCAATCCCAAGCTGCTCGAGAAAGTGCTCTGCAATGAGAGCACCTGCGGTGATGATATCTGCACGCCCAGCATCCATACCCGGAATTTTCTCAATCTGCCGGATAGTCCGTGCTCCAACAATGCGTTCAATGGCATTTCGCAACGTTGCGCGTTCGATGCGCCGTCCATGGAGCTGCGGCGCATTCGAATTGCTCATCCCCAATGCAACTCGTGCAATGGTCTCCCACGTCCCAGAGGTAACAGCAACCTCCTCCCACCCGACCTCCTTTGCTCCTTCCAATGTCGGCGACCAAAACCCACGGAGGAATTCCCTACAGCGTTCAATTGCTCGAGGGCGCGGCATTTCTCGAAAAAATTGTTCGGTCAGTCGGATCGCACCGACTTTGTCACTCCGCACAAAGTCGAGCGTGCCGTGCCTGCCGATAGCAACCTCTGTCGAGCCACCGCCGATGTCACAAATGCAGAGTTTTTTTGCCACGAGTGGCAGGCCATGGATGACACCGACGTAGATGAGCCGTGCTTCCTCTTCGCCTGCAATTACCTCAATCCGAACACCAGTCCGCTCCTCGACTGCGCGGAGGAATTCCTCGCGATTGAGCGCTTCGCGAACTGCACTGGTCCCCACCGCACGAACATATGCGCCGTGCTGCTCCGCCATCGTCACAAAGCGCTCCATGACCTCGACTCCCCGAGCGATGGCCTCAGAAGCAAGGTACTTGATATCGCCACCAGCTTGTCCGAGTCGCACAACTTCGCGATCACGACTGAGTACCTCGAGCGTGTTACCCTCCCCTACACGAGCAATGATCATGTGTATCGAATTTGTTCCGACGTCAATGGCAGCAATCGGCGGTAACGCCACTTCCGGAGCACTACGTCCCATCTGTGTCACTGCTTCTTTGAAGCGTGACTGGCATGCGGGAACCAGCCAAACATCCGTCGGAACAGCCCTCTCGCATAAATCCCAAATCCTGCAACGACAGTTGCAAGCGCAAAGAGAAACAAAATCGCTCGTGCCATAGAGGTTCACTCGATGTGTCCCACGCAAAAATAGAGCACAGTAAGAGCCAGTCCTTGCCTAACTTTGCCAATCCATCCATTGGCTCGTCATCCTGTGCGCTACGATTGGCTCGACTACCTGCGTGGTATCGCTGCACTATGGATGATTGAAGTACATGTCGTCGATGTTGCGCTCCACCCGCGCTGGCACAGTGCGTGGTGGTTTCCCTGGCTTGGTCTCACGCACGGCTTTGTCGCAGTAGCATTCCTTTTTTGCGCTGGTGGTGCCTTCGCCATTACGCTCGAACGGAAGCACGCTGCATACCGACGCTGGGAACGCCCGCTGTGGAATTACCTTGCAAAGTTGGGACTGCTCCTTGTACTCGGCTACTGGCTGCATCTACCGGGCTTTTCGCTGGAGCGAACAGTTCACGCCACTCAAGAAGAGCTCCGTCGCCTTGCCGACTGCGACATCCTCCAATGCATTGCAGCGAGTTCATTGTTGGCCCTGACTATCGGGATCGCGACAGAACGCGCGCGGCTGTACCGAAGCATCTACGCGGTGCTTACCGTTGCCATTGCGAGCCTAACG
Source organism: Chlorobiota bacterium (assembly GCA_003695605.1). Lineage (GTDB taxonomy): Bacteria > Bacteroidota > Ignavibacteria > Kapaibacteriales > NICIL-2 > NICIL-2. The sequence continues at coordinate 2,092 of RFIK01000134.1, read as the reverse complement.
CCATGGGTGTGGGAGCAGCGCCTTGACGAGACACTCCCGCTCTTCCTTGGCGCGTACATTGCTCCACAGCCACTGAGCAAGTTTCCACTCTTCCCGTTTGCGGCGTACTTTTTCTCGGGTGCAGTCGCTGTGCCGCTCATCCGCTCGTGGAGCCAGCGTGCAGTGTGGTGGCTCCTTATCTGGAGTGTGGTTGCAGCTGCTGGACTGCTCGCTGTTGGATTTTCCTCGCCGAAGCAGTGGTGGCATACCTCGCCAGAACACGTTAGCTTTCGCTTGGCGGGGACGGTTGCACTCTTGGCAGTGCTCATCCTCGGTGCAGAGCACATTGATCGCTGGCACATGAGCTCGGTTCTCCGTCTGGCTGGCCAGCAATCGCTCTGGATTTACGTGTTCCACCTGCTCATCGTCTATGGCTCTGTCGGTGGCAGGGGACTCTCCTCAATTGTCGGCGGCACGCTCGATCCTGCAGCATGCACACTACTCATCGGTGCGGTTGGATTGGTGACGCTGGCAAGCGCGTGGGGTTGGGCACAGCTCAAGCTCGCAATGCCAAGCATCGTACGCGTTGTCGTTGGAGCTGTCGTCGCGATAGGTACACTGATCTTTCTCTTTTTACCAGCGCGCTACGCCGCCTTACTCAGTGCTGAGGGCGGATCGGCTCAACTGGGTGGAGTTGCACCGGTGGCGGCACGTAGCGATCTTCTTCGATGACCTGTCGCGCTTGTTCCGGTGCCAAGGGGACGAGCGTCGAATCGCGGTCATCGAACGTTCGCTTGGTAAAACCCAGCGACCGGTCGGCGTACACTTTTGCCATCAGACGTCCCCAAATCGGTGCTGCAGCTTTCCCCCCCATCCCATAAGCACCCGTGAACTTGATTCGGTGGTCATCGAAGCCGAGCCAAACTCCCGCAACCAACTGGGGTGTCATCCCCACAAACCATGCATCGGCATAATCATTGGTCGTGCCCGTTTTGCCTGCTGCATCGTAGCGGTAGAATTGCCGAACCGTCGAACCAGTCCCACCGTCAACGACCTGCTGGAGAAGTCGAATCATCGTTCGGCATACTTGCGGACTGAGCGCATCGGTAGCTGCAGCAGGCAACTTCCCTCGGTAGAGCTGGCGTCCGAGGCGATCTCTGATTGCCCGAATTGCAACAGGCGGAACGGCGATCCCTCCATTGAGGAAGGTCCCGTAGGCACTGACCAGGTCAATCGGATAGACTTCCTCGACACCGAGCGCAAGTGCCGGGTAGGGATCCATCGGTGTTGTAATGCCCATCTTCCTGGCTAACGCGACGACACGCTCGGGGCTGGTGTACTGCGTGATGAGCCGCGCAGCGACCGTGTTGATCGAGAACTTCAGCGCTGTGGCAACATCCACTGTTCCCTGATGCGCAGCCCCGCGCGGCGACCACGTTCTCCCATCGGCGAACGTGTACGTAAATGGCGATGCGTCAATAACTGTGCTCGGTTCGATTGCGCCGTCGGCGAGTGCTGCTGCATAGACGAAGGGTTTGAACGCTGAGCCCGGCTGGCGACGGATCTCAGTGCAGTGGTTGAGCGAGTAACGGGAGCCTGCTCCACGCTCCGGTGCAAAGGGCGAGGAGCCGACCATCGCCAGAATGGCGCCGGTCTTCGGTTCAAGCACCACAAGCCCACACTGCACGGTCGTTACTGCACGCTTGACCGAATCAACAAAACGCGGCGAGCTGAGCAACCGTCGGCGAATCTGCTCGCGCGTATGGGAAGATTCCGCGCTCAAATACTCCGGATGCGACTCAACTGCCCGTGCAAGAATCGCATCGAGCAACTCCTTGTGCGCAGTCCACGACCACGCACGATCGAATTCTCGCTGGAACAATGCAAGTTGTTCGCGCACTGCTTCATTGGCGTACTGCTGGATGCGTGCATCGAGCGTTGTTTCGATCGTCAAGCCATCGCGGTAGAGGTCGTAGTCAGCCAGGTTCGGATCGCGCGCAAGCTTTTTGCGCAGCATTTCGACAAAGTGCGGCGCGATACCACCGCTGCGCAGTCCACCCTTGGGTGATTCGATCAGTCGAATCGGCAGGTGGCTATACGCAATCCGTTGCGC
>RFIK01000014.1 GCA_003695605.1 Chlorobiota bacterium | reverse complement strand
TGAAACCACGAATGCGTCAGCGAGCGATACGCAGCTTCATCTGGCGCGATCTCTTTGAGAATTGCCGTATCGCTCCGCGAATGCGCCATCATATCAAGTGCACTGACGACAATTGTCGTTAGTGCGTTCTGTGCGAGCCGCTGTGCATCGCTCTCGATACGCTTGCCAAACTCGGTTTCGTAAATCTTGATGTACTCGAATTTCCCCTCCACCTCGATACCTCGGCGACGGAGCAATTCCTGCAGGAGGTCCGGCTCGTGTGCATTCTGACTTGTCTCGCTCTCTCCTTCTTCTGGAGCCCACTGAGGATAGTAACGCTCGATGTCTGCTGGGAAGAGCCCGGCAAAGAGTGCATTCCGCGCATAGATTGTCGCCGTTGGAAGAATTGAGCAATAGTAGTGAAGTTCCGTTGTGTAGTACTGGCGTACGAGTGGCTCGAGAACAATCCATTGGTCCAGCCGCAAGCAGTCCACTACAACGAATACGACGTGGCGTTTCTGCCGCAGCAACGGGAGGATGAACCGATCGGCAATGTGCGGCGAAACAAGTGGATTCCCCTCCTTGGGGCGATCGGTGAGCCAGCGTGGGTAGTTACCTTCGATGAACCGTGCAAAGAGCCGATTGGCTTGGCGCCACTGCTCAGCAAGCGTTTGATCGAGGCCGACGTCAGGATGTACGTCGAGTTCGAGGCTCCACTGCACAAGTCCGCGATAAATCTCCACCCACTCTTCCCACCGTTCTGCTTGCGCTATGCTTTCTTCCAACTGCGCAAAATCTCGAAGGTACTCACGTGTGACGCGCTGCTGCTGCAACACGCGTGCATCGAGGTATTTCTTGCAAACAGCCAGTACTTGGCTTGGACTGATCGGCTTAGTCAGATAATCATCAATGCTCCGGCCAATCGCCTCATCCATGAGCGATTCTTGCTCGTTTTTTGTCACCATCACCACCGGGCGATACGGATCGAGTCGCTTGAGTTGTTGGAGAGTTTCCAAGCCGCTCATGCCGAGCATCATCTCATCGAGGAACACCAGATCGAAGTGCTGCTGCTCAGCAAGTGCAAGTGCATCTTCCCCACTGGTTGCAGTCTCGACGTGGTAACCGCGGCTCTGTAGAATTTGAACGTGCGGCTCCAACAGCTCAATTTCGTCATCAACCCACAAAATCCGATGCATCAGTTAGCCTAACCTACAGTGGTACGGCGACACAATTCACCAACAGCAGCTCAAGTGCCTATCGTTGAACATTCTGGCGGGATAAACGAACGACAGCCCGGCATGTTGTCATTCTACGTCTGCAACACACCGACGCTCCAGCGAGGGATGTCAGCGTTATGGCTTGCAAGCGCAATTCCGGTGGCAATTACGCGCCGAATTTCAGTCGGGGCGATGATACCATCTATCCACAGCCGCGCTGCAGCATAGAGTGGTGACATCTGCGCTGTGTAGCGCTCCTGGATCTCGGCCAGCAGCTTCTCCTGCTCATGAGCACGAAGCTGTCTTCCTTCACGTTCAAGGCCAGCAAGCCGAATCGAGAGCATTGTTTGCGATGCTTGTTGGCCGCCCATCACTGCAATTTGCGCTGTCGGGAGCGCTACGATGAGCCGTGGGTCGTATGCCTTTCCACACATCGCGTAGTTGCCTGCACCGAAGCTGTTGCCGATGATGACGGTGAACTTCGGCACTACCGAGTTGGCAACAGCATTGACCATCTTTGCGCCATCCTTGATGATGCCCCCTTGCTCTGCACGCGTGCCAACCATGAAACCCGTCACATCCTGGAGAAACACAAGAGGGATACCACGTTGATTGCAGTTCATGATGAAGCGTGCGGCCTTATCAGCACTGTCTGAGTAGATGACTCCACCCACCTGCATTTCACCCGTTCCTGTGCGGACGATTTGCCGGTTGTTTGCCACAATCCCAACCGCCCAGCCTTCGATGCGTCCGTAGCCACAAATGATTGTTTTACCGTAGCCTGCCTTGTACTCATCGAACTCCGAACCATCGAGGATGCGGGCGAGGACTTGATACGTGTCATATGGACGCGTACGGTCTCGCGGAATGATTCCCCACAGTTCCTCAGGATCGTAGGCTGGCGGAACCGTCTCGACGCGATCGAAGATAGGCTTGCGACCTTTCGTCGGCGAAAACTTCGCTACAAGCGAGCGGATCAGTGCAATCGCTTCGTGATCACTCGAAACCTTGTAGTCTGCAACGCCGCTGATGGTTGAGTGCATCGTTGCGCCTCCGAGCTGCTCGATGTCGGCTTTTTCGCCAATCGCTGCTTCGACGAGCGCTGGCCCAGCCAAGAAGACGTATCCTGTTTTGTCCACGATGATAGCTTCATCACTCATCAGCGGCAGATATGCACCACCTGCAACGCACGGTCCCATGATTGCTGCAATCTGCGGAACCCCGAGCGATGAAAGTATCGCATTGTTGCGGAACTGACGCCCGAAGTGCTCCTTATCGGGGAACACCTCGTCCTGCATCGGCAGGTAGACACCGGCGCTATCAACAAGGTAGATGATGGGAACTCGGTTTTCGATAGCGATTTCCTGCGCGCGGAGATTTTTCTTGGCGGTCATGGGAAACCACGCCCCCGCTTTGACTGTTGCGTCGTTGGCAACGATGATGCAATCGCGTCCCGATACTTGCCCAATCACCACAACAACACCTGCACTCGGCGCACCGCCTTCACGTTCGTACATGCCATTGGCAGCGTACAAGCCAATTTCGAGAGGCTCTGTGCCCGGATCAAGTAATGCTTCGATACGCTCTCGTGCAGTGAGCTTTCCTTTGGCTTTGTGTCGCTCGATCGCTTTCGTGCCGCCGCCGAGTCGGGTTTGCGCTGCGATGGCTTCGAGTATGCGATGGAGGTTCTTGTTGTGGTCGTAGTTGGCTTCGTACTCGAGGTCGTGCTGAATCTCCGATCCAATATGTTGTGACATAGACCTTGCTAATCGTTCCGTCCGATGAGCAAAGTTATGGACAATCCTACGCAAGCACGCACCCGCTCAGACAGCCGCTTGGCGCGCGTTAGCTACTCTCGGATAGATTCGAGTAGAGGCGCTCAATTTGGTCAGCAAAGCGCGCAAGCACCTCTTTACGCTTGACCTTGAGCGTAGGTGTCAAAAGGCCGTTTTCGATAGTCAATGGCTCCGGAAGCAGTGCAACGCGGCGCACTCGCTCATACTTTGCAAGGTCGCGCTGGTAGTGCTTAAGCTCTCGCATCACGGCACGGAGCACACGTGAGTCTTTGCACAGTTCAGCAAGCTGAGCGCTGGCATCAATTCCCTGCGCGCGGAGAAATGCACGGAGCGCTTCTTCGTTGGGGACGATCAGCGCAGTGCAAAATGGACGGCCGTCCCCGATGACGACAACTTGTGCAACTACCTCCCATTGCTTGAGTGCACTTTCAACAACCTGCGGTGCGACGTTCTTCCCTCCACTGGTGACGATGAGATTTTTGATGCGATCGGTGATCTTGAGATTGCCACGTGCAGTCCAACAGCCGGCATCTCCGGTATGTAACCATCCTTCAGCATCAATCGCAGCTCGAGTTTCTTCAGGGTCTCGCCAATAGCCACGCATGATGTTCGGCCCGCGCGCAAGAATTTCGCCCGAGTCATCAATCCGAATTTCTACGCCGGGGATAGGCTTGCCGACCGTGCCGAACTCATTGTCGTCGAGCCTATTTACCGTCAGGATAGGCGATGCCTCCGTCAAACCGTATCCCTCGATGATCGGAAGCCCAATCGCCCAGAAAAAGCGCCCAATCTCCGGTGCAAGCGGGCCTCCCCCAGAGACGAAAAACCGCAGTCGCCCGCCGACTGCCTGTTGAATTTTTCGGAATACAAGTCTCTCTGCAAGACGGTAGCAGAGCGCAGTGGCGGCTGAGATTCGTCCCTGCTCTTCGTGCTCACGGAGCCGACGCAATCCGATTGCAACTGCCCATTCGAAAATCTTGCGACGCAGTGGAGATTGCTGTGCCACTTGAGCGTAGATGCCGTTTCGCATTCGCTCGAAGAGCTGTGGTACGCTCGTCATGACCGTCGGTCGAACTTCTCGGAGATTGGTGCGAACCGTTTCGAGTGATTCCGCGAAAGCAGTTGTGCCGCCACTTGCGAATGCTGTGTAAAATCCAGTCGTCCGCTCGTAGGAATGGCACATCGGCAGGTAGGAGAGAAACACATCGCGCTCGTCAACGGCAATGACGCTGCGGGCTGCCTCTACGTTCGAGAGGATGTTTCGGTGCGTGAGCATCACTCCCTTCGGCGTTCCCGTTGTTCCGCTGGTGTAGATGATCGTGCAAAGGTCATCTCCACGTGTGCGATTGAGGAACAGCTGCATCGTTTCCTGCACACTCACGCTGCGTTGCAATTCAAGACCACGTGCGAACACATCACGGAGGCGATAAACCTTGATTCGATCGCGAAGACGCTCCGGAAGTTCTGGGACATCATCGAAGACAATCACCCCTTCGAGTGTTTCGAGACGGTCGGCGATATTGAGGAGCTTCCGGAGCTGGTAGCTACTTGAGACTGCACACAGCACCGATTGCGAATGATTCAGGATGTAGGCAACCTGCGTTTCGACCAGCGATGGGAACATCGGAACGTCCACACCTCCTGCCAGAAGTACCGCGAAATCGGTGATGACCCACTCGTAACGGTTTTCCGATAAGATTCCAACGCGGTCGCCAGCTTCAAGACCCAATTCATCGAGTGCAAGTGCGTAAGCGAGGACATCGGCATGGAGTCTATCGTAACCAATGCCGATGTAGCTTCCCTGCTCCTTCCGCATGTACGCAGGGCGGCCACTTCCCATGTAGCGCCGAGTGATTTCAACGAAAAGTTCACCGATAGTTTGCATTCGGGTTTACTCATTGGTTCTCGCGTCGAAATTTACGTCTGTGAACTTCGTCAGACAAGTGCGAAGTAACTTCGCTGCCAGGACGCTCCCTGGCATACGTGCACAACAGTTCCAGTCGTTCAACAATTGCATGTTGCAATGGCAGACGCTCAGCACCACGAGCTCTCCACGCGCTGGAGAGAGCAAGCAGAACGCGAGCTCAAAGGACGTCCGTTGGAATCGCTCCGATGGACCTCTCCGGAAGGAATCGTCATCGAGCCTCTCTACACAGAGGCTGATCTGGAAGCGCTCGAACACCATCGAACGATGCCGGGGCTGTTCCCGTTCGTACGCGGCCCATATGCAACGATGTACACCAACCGCCCCTGGACGATTCGGCAATATGCGGGATTTTCGACCGCAGAGGAATCGAATGCGTTTTACAAACAAGCGCTCGCGCAAGGGCAAACGGGGCTTTCGATTGCGTTCGACTTAGCAACGCACCGCGGCTACGATAGCGATAATCCACGCGTCGTCGGCGATGTCGGCAAGGCAGGTGTTGCGATCGACACAGTCGAAGACATGAAGATTCTCTTCGATGGTATTGATCTGGGGAAAGTCTCGGTCTCGATGACGATGAACGGAGCAGTGATCCCAATCATGGCAATGTACATTGTTGCCGCTGAAGAACAAGGGGTTGAGCAATCAGCACTCAGTGGGACAATCCAAAACGACATTCTCAAAGAGTTCCTCGTGCGGAACACGTACATCTACCCGCCTGAGCCGTCCATGCGCATTGTTGCGGATATCATTGCATATACCAGCCTGCACATGCCGCGCTTCAACAGCATCAGCATCAGCGGCTACCACATGCACGAAGCAGGCGCAACGGCAGTGCAAGAACTTGCCTTCACGCTGGCCGACGGTCTTGAGTACGTGCGCGCAGCACTCTCCCGTGGGCTTGATGTGGACCAATTCGCGCCGCGGCTATCGTTCTTCTTCGGAATCGGGATGAACTTTTTTATGGAAATTGCCAAACTGCGTGCAGCACGGTTGCTGTGGGCACAGCTCATGAAGGAACGCTTTTCCCCATCGAATGCCGCTTCGATGATGCTCCGCACGCACTGCCAAACATCAGGATGGTCTCTGACCGCACAAGACCCGTACAACAACATCATTCGCACAACAGTTGAAGCATTGGCAGCAGTGCTCGGCGGGACGCAGTCTCTCCACACGAACTCGTTCGACGAGGCGCTTGCGTTACCATCAGAGTTCTCTGCGCGGATCGCCCGGAACACGCAGCTTATCCTGGCTGAAGAAACAAATATCTGCCGCGTCATTGATCCGCTCGGCGGATCGTACTACGTCGAATCACTGACAGCATCGCTTGCTCGCCATGCACGCGCCCTTATCGAGGAGATCGAATCGCAAGGCGGAATGGTCGCAGCGATTGCAAGTGGCTACGCAAAGGCACTCATCGAAGAAGCTGCCGCCCGACGCCAAGCTGCAATTGATCGCGGCGAGGAAGTCATCGTCGGCGTCAATAAATATCGCCCACCAAGCGAACTACCAGTC
>RFIK01000133.1 GCA_003695605.1 Chlorobiota bacterium | reverse complement strand
GGGCAAGGATCTCTTCGTCGGTTGAGCAGAAGGGCGTGCCATCGTCTTTGCGGAGTGCGCGGAGGAACGTCGTGGCGAGGAATTTTTTCTTGCGGTCAATGTACGCGTAGAGGAGATTGTTGATGTCGGTGGTGAATTCCACCCATGACCCCTTGAACGGAATGATCCGAGCTGAGTAGAGCTTCATTCCGTTGGCGTGGATCGTTTCGTCGAAGAACACGCCCGGTGAGCGGTGGATTTGCGAGACAACTACCCGCTCGGCACCATTGATGATGAACGTGCCGCGCGACGTCATCGCAGGGATGGTGCCCATGTACACTTCCTGCTCGATCGCCTCGATGTAGTCGTCGCTGGTGGGATCAGCTTTGCTCGACAGGCGCAGCTTTGCTTTGAGCGTTTTGGCGTAGGTCAATTCGCGCTCGCGGCACTCCTCCTCGGTGTAGCGAGGATTTTCGATGCTGTAGCCAAGGAACTCAACTTGGAGAATCCCTTGGTTATCTTCGACGGGGAAGTTTGCCAAGAAGGCCTTTTGCAAACCGATCGGTTTGCGCTCCTGTGGCGGTACGTCTTCTTGGAGGAAATCCAGGTAGGAACGAATCTGCACATCGAGTAAGTCGTCGTAGAGTTGCGCGCTTGGCACACGCGCAAAGGAGATGCGCTCCCGCAGTGGACTTGCCAGTAGAGCATCGGCTGAAGATTGGGGGAGTTTCTCCGAGCGTTTGGCTCCTTCTGTCTTCGAGTCCTTGGTACGGAGATCTGGCATTGTGTTCTCTGGGATAAGTGGTGAGACTTCAGAGTGGTGTTGCGTTCAAGCTTCCGCAGAACGTGGCGCAAACCGGTACGACAAAAGGCGTGTGCACACAATAGGCGCAAAAGTGCGTCGGCCTCTGTCCTGCGCGGAGCAGGGGTGCGAGACCTTTCCGATCGGCACTGCGTCGTCGTATTCGATGCAAGATGCTGTCACTCACAACTAAAATGGAAAAAGGGTTTCTTGATTGCCCTGCCACCACCGTCGGTGTTTGGCAGAAGCTGTCGAGAAACCCTCGGCTGGTTTGGGTGAACGCGGTGATTGTTTGAGCCTCCTCTGCGCGCAAACCATCGCACCGAACTGCAGCCAAGGGCGTGCATGCGTTGGCTCGACATTGGTGAGCCAACGCAAACGAGCGTTCGGTTGTTGACGGTTCCGCGCGATTGAAATCCACCGCTGCGAAACCCACCAGAGGGCGCAGTGCGCATGCTGTGGGTGCATGCGCACCGCGCGCTATTGGCGTTACTTGAGGGTAACTTTCGCGCCTGCGTCTTCGAGCTTTTTCTTGATCGTCTCGGCTTCTTCTTTCGTAACGCCTTCTTTGACGATCTTCGGAGCACCTTCGACCAAGTCCTTTGCCTCTTTGAGGCCCAAGCCTGTCAGCTCGCGGACGACCTTGATGACGTTGAGCTTCTGGCCACCGGCTTCGGTGAGCTCGACGTCGAACGAGGTCTTTTCTTCTTCAGCAGGTGCAGCGGTAGCACCACCGGCTGCAGGCATTGCTGCCATCATCATCGGAGCTGCAGCAGTAACGCCGAACTTTTCTTCGAGTGCTTTCTTGAGCTCTGCAGCTTCGGCAAGGGTCAGGGCGCTGATTTTCTCAACGAGTTCTTCAACAATTGCAGACATGTGTTATCTCCTGTGAAATGGTGGAACACGGTGTTAGGCGGCTTTCTTCTTGGCGACTTCCTCGATGACCGAGGCCAAGCCACCAATGACGGAATTGATCGTGCCGACAATTCCCGAGACAGGGGCAGTCAGGCTGCCCGTGATCGCAGCGATGATTTCCTCCCGCGTTGGCAGTGCCGCAATCTGCGCAAGTTGGGAACCATCGAAGATCGCGCCTTCGACGATCGCCAGCTTTAGGCGTGGTTTGCCGTCGTGCTTGGCACCGTAGTCCTTGAGCACTTTCGCTGGCGTTATGGGATCGGCTTTCGGCGCGAAGACAACCGCGGTTTGTCCGAAGAGTTTGCGCTCTTCAAACTCGGGGAGCGACGTCTGCGCAAGCGCGCGGAGCAAGAGTGTGTTTTTCACCACACGGTACCGAGCCCCGCTGCGTTTGAGTGCGCGCCGCAGCTCCCAATCTTCGGCAACAGTCATCGTAGCAAAATCCACAAAGTACAGCGCGGAAGATTCCGAGATTGCTGCGGCAATGTCGGCAACGACTTGGGCTTTCTGTTCGCGTGTTGCCATAGAAGCGTTCCTAGAGTGGTTTGGCGTCTGCGCTCACCTGGCGAGCGCTCGTCGAACGGGAAGCAACAGCGTGTGCACGGTCCACATCCGTGCAGGAGCCATTGCCTCTGAAAGAGTGCGTAATAGCCATCGTCATACAGCAGCGCCCGGCTGCGGCATCGTTGCTTCATTGACACGGACACTCGGACCCATCGTCGCGCTGAAGGCAATGCTCTTGATGTACTTGCCCTTTGCCGTCGCTGGTTTTGCGCGGAGGACACTCTGATAGAGCGCCGTGATGTTTTCGATAAGCTTTTCGGATGGGAAGGAGCACTTCCCGACCGCAGCATGGACGATGCCAGCTTTATCAACGCGATATTCAATCTTGCCCGCCTTGACGTCAGCGACTGCTTTTGCCACATCGAACGTCACGGTGCCGCTTTTGGGATTGGGCATCAAGCCACGCGGACCGAGGATTCGCCCGAGCTTGCCGATCTCACCCATGACATCGGGGGTGGCAATGACGACATCCACATCGGTCCATCCACTTTGGATTTTCTCGATGTACTCGGCAAGCCCCGCGTAGTCGGCGCCTGCATCGAGCGCTTCTTGATCTTTCGGGGGCTTTGCCAGAACCAGGACGCGGACTGTCTTGCCCGTGCCGTGCGGCAACGAGACAGTCCCACGCACAAGCTGATCGGCTTTGCGCGGATCAACGCCTAGCCGAATTGCCACGTCGAATGATTCATCGAACTTCGCTGTGGCGGTTTTCTTGACTAGCTCCACTGCCTCGTGGAGCGAGTACTCTTTGGTAGGATCGACAACTGCCGCGATTGCGCGGTAACGTTTACCGTGATTGGTAGCCATCTGGTGCCTCCGTGTGCTCGTGGCGATGCTCTCCCACGGAGAGAGCATCTGGCACAAAGTGGTGGAACATACTCTTAGTCTTCGACGACGATGCCCATGCTCCGGGCAGTGCCTGCGATCATCGAAACGGCTGCTTCGAGCGAGTCGCAGTTGAGATCGTCCATTTTGATTTTGGCAATTTCCTCAAGCTGTGCGCGCGTGACCTTGCCGACCTTGTTCCGGTTCGGCTGGCCGGAGCCTCTTTCGACACCAGCTGCTTTTGCCAAGAGGACTGACGCTGGCGGCGACTTGACAACGAACGTGAAGGATTTATCGGCATAGAACGTGACGACCACCGGCACAATCATGCCTTGTTGCTTTGCGGTGCGCGCGTTGAATTGCTTGACGAACTCCGCACCGTTGAGCCCGCGTTGACCGAATGCAGGGCCAACCGGCGGCGCCATCGTTGCTTCGCCTGCCTTCAATTGCAGCTTGAAACTACCAGCGACTTTCTTTGCCATCGTCTCAGTGCGTGGTGCGTGGGACTATTCGGGTCGTTCGATTTCAACCTGCGCAAAGTCGAGTTCAACGGGTGTCTTGCGGCCCAGAATTGCGACCTCGACTTTGAGCTTTTGCTTATCGTTGTTGACATCGGTAACCGTTCCGGAAAAACCTTTGAACGGGCCGTCAATGATCCGCACAGGATCGCCGACTTGGTAGGCGTTCTCGATCGTTGCGATGTCTTTCCGTTCCTCAATACGCGCTAAGATGCGCTCGACCTCTTCCGGTTTGAGCGGTTCCGGCGGGCGCTGCTGGGTAGCACCGAGGAACCCCATGACGCCCGTGATACTGAGAATGATGTCCTGAAGCTTTTTATCGAGCACTGCCTCAATGAGGACATAGCCAGGCAGAAAGTTGCGCCGTTTTTCGCGCCGTTTGCCGCGGCGAATCTCGAAGACAGTCTCCTCGGGGATGACGATCCGCAGAATGCGCTCCTGGAGGTGACGGTGCTTGATTTCCTGCTCGATTGCTTTCTGGACGCGCCGCTCTTGCCCGGTGTAAGTCCGGAGTACGTACCAGCGTGGCGTCGTGTCGGTGATTTGCTGGATCATACGCGTTCGATACGTGCTGCCAATGGGTTAGTAGAGCTGCTGCATGATGAAGCTCATCGCCACATCCACGAGCCAGACAAAGGCGGTGATGATCAAGCATGTGACCGTGACGACCACCGTGGATTCGCGAAGTTGCTGGCGCGTGGGCCAGGAAACTTTACGCATCTCCTTGGTGACGTCGTTGAAGTAGGTTTTGATGCGTGCAATCATTGGCAGCGCGAACGTGAAAAAATGAACGACTGCAGGGGTGGCAGGACTCGAACCCACAACCGGCGGTTTTGGAGACCGCTGCTCTACCAATTGAGCTACACCCCTGTCGCGAGCTGACGAGCGGGATTGAACCGCCGACCTCTTCCTTACCAAGGAAGTGCTCTACCAACTGAGCTACGTCAGCACACGGCAGTGCAGCAGTCGCCTGCTGCTGGTCCTTGAGCGGGAGACGGGGATCGAACCCGCGGCCCTCAGTTTGGGAAACTGATGCTCTACCACTGAGCTACTCCCGCGCACCAAGCGCGAAGACCGAGCGGGAGACGGGACTCGAACCCGCGACTAACAGCTTGGAAGGCTGTCACTCTACCACCTGAGTTACTCCCGCGTCGCAAGCGTGGGCGGGGAAGGATTCGAACCTCCGAAGGCATAACGCCAGCAGATTTACAGTCTGCCCCATTTGACCGCTCTGGAACCCGCCCAGCTTTCGAGCCTGCAAAAATACTATGCAGGCTCTAAATTCACAACAGTAGCCTCACATCAAAGCTGCACGGACGCCACGGCAGTATTGGCTGCATACGCTGCGACATTGGCGAGGAACTCCGAGAAAATGTAGCGGCTGTCATGTGGACCCGGTGCAGCTTCCGGGTGGTACTGCACCGACATCACCGGCAATTGCCGATGCCGCAAGCCAGCGACTGTGCCATCATTGAGGTTGATGTGGGTTATCTCCAGGTCCTGGGGAAGACCGTCGGCGCTAACGGCAAAGCCATGGTTTTGCGAGGTAATCTCGACTGCACCTGTCCGAAGGTTTTTGATTGGATGGTTGACCGCATGGTGACCGAAGCGTAACTTGAACGTCCGCCCGCCGAAGGCAAGCGCGATGATTTGGTGCCCCAAGCAAATCCCCAGCATCGGGATGCCACGCTCGGCAAGTGCCCGGGCAGTTTCGATTCCGTAGTGTACCGCTGCTGGATCGCCGGGACCGTTCGACAGCACCACACCGTGCGGCTCCAGTGCCATGATCGCATCTGCATCGGTCGTTGCAGGCACAACCGTAACGCGGCAGCGATTCTGTGCGAGCAAGCGCAGGATGTTCCGCTTGACGCCGAAATCCACCACGACGACGTGATAACGAGGCTCAGGATACTCTTCCAGCAAATCTCCGTCTGTCCGCTCAGGCTGAACGGTGTACACACCCTGCGTCGTTACGAGCGGACACAGATCAAGTCCTTCCATAGAAGGAAGCGCTCGAACGCGTGCGAGAATTCCTTCGACTGGTTCCTGGCAGGCTGTCACAATCCCTCGCATCGCTCCTTCGCTCCGCAGGATCCGAACAAGCCGGCGAGTATCTACTCCTTGGATGCCAATTTTCCTGTTAGCGTGGAGATATTGATCGAGTGTCCAACGCGAGCGCCAATTGGAAGCAATGCGACTGCACTCATGGACGACAATACCCTCCACCTGCAGCGAATCAGATTCACTATCCCATGGATTGATGCCGTAGTTTCCAATGTGCGGAGCTGTAAACACGACGATTTGCCCCTTGTAGCTCGGATCAGTCATCACCTCCTGGTATCCACTCATTGCAGTATTGAACACCACCTCACCACACGCTTCCGCAGTGACATCACCAAATGCAGTGCCGTCAAAGACTGCACCATTTTCGAGGACAAGCCGTGCACTGAGCATCACAAAGAGCAGAAGTAGTTCTCACGCCACGTGCGAAAATAACCTGCCACCGACCCCCCTCTCACAGCGGCATTCTACCAGCAACCTTACGGGATTTGGTCTGGGGAGACCTCTTTTCATCTCCTGACAGCTGCATGTTCACAGAGGAGCACTGCAGAGACCAAACATGAATGCGCTGCAAATACCACGAGCGCCTTTGCACTGTTTGCAAAGGCGCTCGGGCACTGCGGCGTATCGCGGAAAGAGGAGCAGGCAAGATTAGTAGTCCATCCCGCCGTGCATGTGCTGTGCGTTCTGCTTTTCAGGTTCTGGCTTTTCAACGATTGTCGCTTCGGTCGTCAGCAGGAGCGCTGCGACAGAGGCAGCGTTCTCGAGTGCGACACGCGCGACCTTCGTCGGATCAATGACGCCTGCTTCGAGGAGGTCTTCGTACTGCTCGCTGTATGCGTTGAATCCGAATGCACCGGTGCCTTCCTTGACCTTATTGGCTACTACCGATGCATCCAAGCCCGCATTGGCAACGATTTGGCGGATGGGTTCTTCTATCGCTCGGCGGATGATGGCGATGCCCATGTCTTGATCGGCGTTTTCACCCTTGAGGTTCTCCAACGACGGCAGGCACCGCAGGTATGCAACACCACCACCCGGCACGATGCCTTCCTCGACGGCAGCACGCGTTGCGTGGAGCGCATCTTCAACGCGGGCTTTCTTTTCCTTCATCTCGACTTCCGTTGCGGCACCGATCTTGAGCACAGCGACCCCACCGCTGAGCTTGGCAAGGCGTTCTTGCAGCTTTTCGCGATCGTAATCGCTGGTAGTCTTTTCGATCTGTACCTTGATTTCGTTGATGCGCTTTTTGATTTCTTCGCTCTTTCCAGCGCCCTCGACGATGGTGGTATTGTCCTTGTCAACGGTGACTTTCTTTGCCATGCCGAGCATGTCGAGGCCCGCTTGCTCGAGCTTGAAGCCCTTTTCTTCGCTGATGACGATGCCGCCGGTTAAGATGGCGATATCTTCGAGCATCGCTTTCCGCCGATCACCGAAGCCTGGTGCCTTGACCGCACACACGCGGAGAGTACCACGGAGCTTGTTGACGACCAACGTTGCGAGTGCTTCGCCTTCGACATCTTCAGCGATGATCAGGAGCGGACGACCGCTCTGTGCGACCTTTTCGAGAATCGGCAGAATGTCCTTGATCGCCGAAATCTTCTTGTCGTGGATCAGGATGTACGGGTTTTCGAGCACGGCCTCCATCGTGTCGGCATCGGTGACGAAGTATGGCGACAGATACCCGCGGTCGAACTGCATCCCTTCGACGACCTCCATCGTCGTTTCGGTGCCTTTGTTTTCCTCGACCGTGATGACACCATCCTTGCCGACTTTCTCCATTGCTTCGGCGATCAGGTCACCGATCGCTTTGTCGTTGTTGGCACTGATTGCGCCGACTTGCGCAATTTCCTTCCGCCCTGAGACCGGACGCGAGATCTTCTTGAGCTCTTCGGTGACTTTCGCAACGGCTAAATCAATACCGCGCTTGATGTCCATGGGATTGGCGCCACTGGTGACGAACTTCATCCCTTCGTTGAAGATCGCTTGCGCCAGCACAGTCGCGGTTGTTGTCCCATCGCCTGCGATATCGCTCGTCTTTGAGGCAACCTCGCGCACCATTTGGGCGCCGAGATTTTCCATTGGATCTTCCAGTTCGATTTCTTTGGCGACTGTAACGCCATCTTTGGTCACCGTCGGCGGACCAAATTTTTTGTCAATGATGACGTTCCGCCCTTTCGGACCGAGCGTAACCTTGACTGCATTTGCCAGCTGATCAACGCCTCGCTTGAGCGCTGCACGTGCATCAACATCAAAGGTGATGATTTTGGGTGCCATGACAATCCTCCACGAGTTGGTGAAACATTACTTGTTGATGATTGCGAAGATGTCGCTTTCGCGCATGATGAGGAAATCCTCACCGTCAATTTTGATCTCGGTGCCCGCATACTTGCCGTAGAGCACTTTGTCGCCGACCTTGACACTCAAGGGAAGCACCTTGCCGTCTTCGGTCACCTTACCGTTACCGACGGCAACAACTTCGCCCTGCATCGGCTTTTCCTTTGCCGTATCGGGAATGATAATGCCGCCCTTTGTGACTTCTTCCGGCTCCGACGGGCGGACAATGACGCGATCGTAGAGTGGGGTGAGATTCATAGCGTGACCCTCGAAAATGGTGGAACATGATAGCAGTTGAGCGTTAGCAGTCGCCGTTGACGAGTGCTAACGGCGTTTATTGTGTCTCGTCCGGAAAAATGCATCGAGTAATTTTGTTAGATGTCAATCCAACAATTCTGGCCAATCGAATGCCCACCCCTGCCCAGCGCACCGCTCTTGCCGCTACCGTGATTGGATTGCTGCTCTGGCTCAGCGCAACACTCGGCCGTGCCATTGTTACGTACGACCTCTACGAACCAGGGACAATGCGCTTACGACCTGTTCCAATCGTGCAGCAGCTCGACCAACTCCGACTTGCACAAAACGTCGCTCTCATCGGGTGGGCCAGTTACGGACTGACGGTCGCTGCGGCTGCTGGAACGGCGCTCCTCTGGCGCGGCCACTTGCGGAGAGAGGGCTACCTTGCAATTACACTGCTCCTGATAAGCGCTAGTCTTGCGTGGCAAGGCTGGACTGCACCAACCGAGCTTGCACTGGCACGGGAATTTCCGAGCCGTACCGTTCCACCTCCACTGGAACGCTACGAGACGATTCGCGCTCTCGTCGAACAACGATTCTTCCGCCAGTCGCCAGCGGACCTCCTTAGTGTCCTGACAGCAGCAACGGCAATTGTCGTCTTGGTTGTTCAACCGCGGCGACTTCCCCATGGCTAAGTCGAACCTGACCAAACTCATCGCTGAAGCAACGGAACGATTGAGCATCCACGGCATCGTCGTCCGACGAGACCGATCTGTACGCAGCGGCGGCTGCTGCACGCTCGACGGGACACGCTATGTTGTCATCGGCACCCATCTCCCACCGGAGATTATCCTCGAAGTGTTACTCGACGCACTCAGAACGTACCACTGCCCGGTGGATGGCTGCTCAGCGGCGCTGCGGAAGCGCTACTTCGATGGGACGATTGCTGTGCATCCTCCCGAAGCAAACGGTCAACAATCGCAATCCCCGCATAGAGCATCGCCAAAAAGAGCGTCCCGCTCCGAATCATGAAAGCATTCGTCGTCCAGTCCATGACGGTTGTACCGATGAGACTGAGCGTGAATGGCAGCACGTAGGGTTCCCACCGCGTGTGGCGACTTCGAATGTAGCACCCAATGCCCTTGAGCACCATCGCAAGATGGAAACCGTAGATGAAGATACCGAGCGGGATACCGAACTTGAACATGAGCGCAAGCAGCCCATTGTGCACAAACCGACTCCGAACGGTCCTTCCCAAGTACGAGTCGTAGTACACGTGCTCGTTGGCTGGGCCTAGTCCCACAATGGCAATATCTGGCTGGCGCAGGAGCTTGAGCACATGGACGCTCTCGTCCCGGCGCTCGATGAGGGATGCGACTTTTGCACCGCTCTTGACCGTCAGTGCTCGATTGGCTACTAGCTGCATGACAACAGGGAACGACGACCCAAGGACAATCCAACCACTGAGCACAAATACAGCAGCCACCGTAGCCATCCCTGCAAGTAATCGGCGTCGCTGCTGCCAGGGAAGCAGAACGATCATCGCCACCAGCGCTGCAGTCGTACCTGCCCAGATCGTGCGGGTGTAAGAGACCACAATACCACCAGCAATCAGACTTGAAACAAGCGCCCACAGCAGGCGCTCCATGCCACGTCGAGAGTAGAGGTAGAACGAAACGCTCAAGAAAAAGCCGATGAGGTAGACGGCATTGACCCCTTTTACTCCACGAATTTGGTAGGCGTAGATCGCCTCGAGGACCTGCTGCCGAAGATTGAGCATTCCCCACACCGCCAAACTCGCTGAAAGCACGACCAGGAGAAGGGTATAGTATCGGAAATCGCGCTCCTGTCGGAAGGTCGAGCGGAAGACAAAGTAGAATGCACCCAGTGCAAGCAGCGCCCAGTCTCGTGCCCAATCGAGAAACGTCGCGCCCCGGCTGATTGCAACGATGCTACTGGCTGCTGTCCCAACGAGCACCGCAAGGAAGAACACATCCTTCCGCTCCCAAATAATGTCCTGCTGCCGTCGCAGCAGTGCACGAATCCACCATCCTCCCAGAAGGGTAGCAAGGTACACTGCAAATGCCGCATCGACGAGCGACACTCCAACGTCACTTTGGCGGAAAAACCACGGCATAACGCCAAAGAACAGGAACCAGTGCACGCGAGGGAACCGCACCAGAAGTACGAGCGCAAGGATACCTCCTGCAATCGCTGCAACGACCTCCCACTTCCCAGTTGCAGCAGCAAGGCCTAGAACAGCTGCGACGGGTAGTGCGACAAAAAGCGAGCGGAAATGCTCACCTATGCGCGAAGACGTCTGGGTAGTTCTCCACCAATGGTGCCACCTGCTGCTTGTGCCATCAACCGCAGTGGTGCTCTTCGAAGGATCAGTGTTCATTGGTCAAAATGCTACGACGACGTATCACATAGGGCACCGATGCTTAGATCAGCGCGGAGCCTTCGCACATCGCGATGCCACACACGAACGCGCGTCTTCGATCAAAAGTGCACACACTCAGTTGCCAGTGCTACTGGCCACTTGCTCCATGCTCACGCACAGTAAAGCTGCTGGGGCGATCGAGTTGCTCTCGCACGTTCCGGAGCGTATCCATCACCAGCGCAATGAGCAGTGCGAGGATCGTGCTCGCAATGAACGCTCCCCCGATGATGAGCGAGCGCCGTGGCGATGATTTCTTGATTGCCGGCAGCGCTGGATCAATGACGTACAGTGACGGGGAGTTCCGCACTATACTCGTCCGCACTTCCTCCAACGTCGGGAGCATAGCTGCTTTCAGTTTCATCATTGTTTCGAGCTCGGTGTAGTACTTGAGGTAGTCGTAAGCAGCGCGCGGCGTTTCTCGCAGAGAAAAATTGCCAACAAACCCCGGACGATTTTCTGCATCCTGCACCTTTTGACGCAGCGACTCGACCACGCGCCGTTGTTGCTGCGTTGCTGGATCGTCGTCTCCGTACCGCTCCTGCAGCACACCGAGCACAATTTCCTGACTGAGCAGTTGGGCTTTCGCTTCTGCAATTGCAGATGCAGCAGCCCGTGCCTGCTCCAGTGGAGAATACATCAGCGTTTTGCGGCTGACTGCCTCGAGCGAATCTGCAAGCGCATCCATCCGTGCAAGTGCAGCATCGAGGCGTTGCTGGATTCCCGCCAGGAATACTTGATTTTCGCGCGCATCGAGCTCGCGCGCAATGTTGTTGGCAATCTCGATGACGGCGTTAGCCATTGCAGCTGCACGATACCGGTCGCGGTCGGTGATTGTGATCAGGTAGTTCCCCGCAGCATCAGTTTCGATTTCGTAGCGATCGAGCAATTCCTTGCGAGCCAGTGCTCGTGCTGAATCCGGCGACCGAGCGTCGGTGATCTCGTAGGCCTTGACTAAATCGAAGCGTTCGATGAGCGAATCGAGCAGTGAGCGGCTTTGGAGCACTACAATGAAATCGTATCCTCCGCTCGATGTCCGAGCCCCGCCTAACCGTGTCAGTCCGAAATCACGCAGTGCGCTCGATAGCCCACTGACCACCGATTCAAGCCCTGTCTGCGGACGCTTCGGCGGCACAGCATTGACCGTGCTCGAATATTCGTTGGGTAGCATGAAAGCAACGACCGTCGCGCTGAGTGTGCCGAGTGCAATCACAAGCGCAATCATCCGCCGGTATCGGCGCACAAGCTGGAAGAGTCGCACAAGTTCGGTATCGTCCTGGCGTGCTCTCTGGCTATCGGTGTGGGGTAGCACGGCAGGTTGAGTTGTGGTGTTAGCATCCATGACTGGTCATTTCTCCAAGCGTGGGAATATCCAGTGCGGAACAGTTGCTCATGAGACTTCATCGCGATCGTAGGGCTTTTCGATTGCCATGTGCAGCTCCCCAACAGCAGGCAGCGGATTTTTTGCACGCGATTGTTCAGCTAGCTCTGCTTTGTATGCGAAGAGTTTTTCTTGCACTGCTCGATCGAAGGTTGCGATAATTTCCGCAGCGAGAATCCCAGCATTGCGGCCACCGCCAATAGCGACGGTTGCCACAGGGACGCCCGTCGGCATTTGAACGATGGAATAGAGCGAATCAATCCCACCTAAGTGCGTTGTCGGAATCGGAACGCCGATGACCGGCAAAACAGTATGCGATGCGAGCATCCCTGGCAGATGGGCAGCTCCGCCGGCACCAGCGATGATAACCTTCAGACCACGCTCGTGCGCAGATCGGCCGTAGTGTGCCATATCGTCCGGGGTCCGGTGTGCAGACACAACGCGGAGTTCGTAGGGTATGCCGAAGCGCTCAAGCATGACAGCAGCGTCGCGCAGGACAGGATAGTCCGAATCACTGCCCATGACGATGCCAACAAGCGGTGGCGTGGAAATCATGCTGATGATGTTCGTTGTGTGCGATGGTGATTGAGTACGTTCTGAATGAGTGCCCACAGTTGCGTTCGGCCGAGCTTTGTACGAGCTGAGGTTGCGAGCACATCCTGGCATGCACTGCAGTGCTCGACCAGCGCACGAATCTGCTCGAGCCGCTCTTTGAGTGCGACGGGAGCGACTGTATCGGCCTTGGTCAAAATTACAGCGAAGCGCCGCTGGTGGAGTTCGAGTTCTTCAAGTAGTGCAAGGTCATCGTTGCTCGGGTCACGGCGTGCGTCTACCAGCACACACGCGAGCGCGAGTTGTTTGCGCTCAAGGAGGTACCCCATCACGAGGCGGCGGAACTCATCGCGCTGCTCGTGGGAGACACGTGCGTAGCCATACCCAGGGAGGTCAACGAGCACCCATTCTCCATTGACAGGGTAGAGGTTGATACTCCGCGTCTGTCCGGGAGTGGCACTTGTCCGCGCCAGCCGACGCTGGAGCACCAACGCATTGAGCAGCGACGATTTGCCGACATTTGACCGCCCCGCGAATGCAACTTCTGGGAAAGGATAGTCTGGCAATTCCTCCAAGCGGACAATGCTGCGAAGGAATGCAACGCGAGGCGTGTGCATTGCTTGGGAAGGAAAATGTGACTGCAACAGCTCCTTGGGAGCACTTAGTCAGAGCGCTGCTCGCCCGCCTGGTTCGATGCGTCTGGAGTGGGGAGCTGCGCAGTTGAATCGGAGCTTTCGTCGAGCGTCTGGCTTGCTGCCGGTTCAGCCGTAGGAGTTTCTGCTGTGACTTCAGCTGTAGTGGGAGGCTCGGCTGTAGGACCTTCCTGTGCATGTACGGCGGAGTCACCGGAGGTTACTCCAGCGGCAGCCTCGGTTGTCTGAGACGCAACGTCCGAGGTCGTCGAGCGCGGTGGTGTCTGCTGGGAAGCGCTGCTTGCCGGCGGAGAGCTTTTCTGCGCACGACGCTTGCGTTGGGATGAGGTTGCCCCGTCCTGTGGAGCAGCCCAATCTACCAGTTGGATGATCGCTTCCTGGGCGCCATCGCCGCGACGGTATCCGAGCTTGACAATCCGCGTATAGCCGCCGTTCCGCTCTGCAACAACGGGAGCGACAACGTCAAAGAGCTCCTGCACCACCGCTTCGTCGCGGATGACGCGGGCAACCAACCGACGTGTGTGCAAATCCGTTCGACCGTTGGGCAGTTGCCCTGAACGCTCCCGTTGGTAGGCACGACGTGCTTTTGTGATCAGGCGTTCGACAAACGGGCGGAGCTCCTTTGCTTTTGCGAGTGTCGTCCGAATCATTTTCTGCTCGCTGCGAATCAGCGAGGTTGCCAAATTCGAAAGGAGCGCTCTGCGGTGGCTTACGGTTCGCTTGAGTTTTCGACCTCTCTTGACGTGTCGCATGGGGAATTGACAGGCGGGTAGTTCGACAAAATGCGATTAGGCGCCAGCGGGACGATCTTCGTTGAGATACTTCTCGACATCCATCCCGAAGCTCAGTCCCAAGTTCTGAATAATTTCTGCAACTTCGGCAAGGGATTTCCGTCCGAAGTTGCGGTATTTGAGCAGTTCTTGTTCTCGTTTGGAGACAAGATCGGCAACCGTCTTGATGTTTGCTGCACGCAAGCAATTGTGTGCGCGCACCGAGAGCTCGAGTTCCTCGACGGGTGTCTGGAGAATCCGGCGCAGACGGAGCAGGTCGGAAGGCACGGCGGTTTCCTTCGGTGCTTCCGCCTTTGCCGGTGCTTGCACCTGCTGCTGATCCCAACCATCGCCACTGGCACGGAGCGCGCCGAAGAGCTTGATGTGATCCATCAGCAATCGCGCTGCGTGCTCAACCGCTTGGATCGGGTCAACAGTACCGTCGGTCTTGACTTCGAGCACCAAGCGCTCGTAGTCGGTCTTCTGACCGACGCGGAACGGCTCGACGCTGTAGACAACGTTAGTGATCGGCGAGTAGATTGCGTCAATCGGAATCATCCCAATGGGGAAATCTGCTGTTGCGTG
>RFIK01000132.1 GCA_003695605.1 Chlorobiota bacterium | reverse complement strand
GGCATGAGCTATCTCCTGGGCGAGGAGCCTCCCCCACGGCATAGGTGATAAGGCGCCCGTTGCCACAGAGCACACCTGTGGGACGTTTGCTCTCTTTGCATAGAGGCAACACATGGAAGCCAGCGGACGGCATCCCTTCACCGAGAGCATCTCGGTGTACATGTTCGAATACCGCTTCTTGCGGAAGATGACCTGCACTCTACCAGGGCGCCCACGCATCGGGATAGCACACGCAGCTACAGCCAGGTTTTACCGCACAAAGCGGCTCCGGCGGAGCACTTTGACCTCTGTTGTCCAGAGGATGAACGAGCCACTGTGGAGGTCGCGCTGGTTGATTTCCTCCAGGATGGCATCGGCTTCTTCGTGCGAGACGATCACCTCCACGCGCTGGCGCGGGACGGGCTCCTGCTCCCGCCCAAAGCTCAAGCCAGATGCCGGCGCGACAGTATAGCCAGTAGCCCCGCGCCGCTGGAGAAGCTCGGTTACCGCAGGGACCAGTCCTTCCTGGCAGACGATGGTCACTAAAATCATCGGGTGCAGATGCATGGGAACCTCCAACGAACGGTTATGGAGATGGTGGAGCTATCGGTGGCGCAAGGCGTTGCGCCCGCAGCGTGCGAAGGGTGCGCCATCGCGCACGTCGCTCCACAAGGTAGTAGAGCGCCGGCAAGACGGTCAACGTCAGGATCAATGCGGTCGCTAATCCCCCGACGATAACTGTTGCCAGCGGGCGCTGCACATCCGAACCAATACCCGTTGCACGTGCAGCAGGGACAAGCCCAATGAGCGCGACGGTCATCATCATCAACACCGGGCGAAGCTGGGTGCGTGCACCTTTCCGAACAGCCGCACGGACCGTCAGTGGCGTCTCCTGGCGAAGGTAGTTGATGTACGAGACCACCAGAACACCGCTCATAATGGCTACCCCGAACAGCGAGACAAACCCTACCCCGGCGCTGACGCTGAAGTTGATTCCGCGCACTAGGAGCAGTGCCACACCACCGACGAGCGCGAACGGGACGTTGAGCATCACCAAGAGTGCGTACTTGACGTTCCGATCGAACAACCAAAACAGGATGCAGAAGATAATCGCCAGTGTGATCGGGATGACGACCATCAGGCGATTCCGTGCGCGGGTGAGGTTCTCGAACTGCCCGCCCCAGACGATGCTATATCCTTCGGGCAGACGAATTGCCTTCTGCACCTTTGCTTGCGCTTCAGCGACGAAGCTGCCTTGGTCGCGACCGCGGATGTTAGTGCGGACGCTTACTTGCCGCCGGCCGTCCTGGCGAGCGATGATTGTCTGCCCCTCGACAAGTTGAACGTCAGCAATTTGCGACAGCGGTACCTTCTCCCCACTGGCGGTCAGCACGAGCATCGAGGCGATGTCATCAACAGTTGCGCGCATCTGGCGCGGATAGCGCACGACGATGTTGAAGCGTCGCTCCCCTTCGTAGAGTGTGCCGACGGGTTTTCCGCCGATGGCGAGCTCAAGCAAGCGATTGATGTCGGCGATGTTGATGCCGTAGCGTGCAGCATCCTCGCGTCGAACGTTGATGACTAGCTGCGTCTGCGGTCCTTCTTGTTCGAGGCCGCTTTCGCTGGCTCCGCGTACTGAGCGGATAATTTTCAAAATGTCGAGCGCAATGCCTCGCATCAAGGGTATGTCGTCCCCGTTGATGAGGACCGCCAGATCAGCTGCCGAACCAGTGACAGCTTCAGTGACGTTGTCCAGAATCGGCTGCGAAAACGAGAACGTCGCGCCGGGGAATTCCGCCTCGAGCGCGGATTTGATTTCCACAAGTAGCTGCTGCTTGGTTTTGCCGCTCTTCCAGGTTGAGTACGGCGCAAGCTGGACCAAGCATTCGATGCGGTTCGGGCCGAAGGGATCTGTACCATCGTCGTTGCGCCCAAGCTGAGTGACGCAGACGGTCACCTCGTCGTAGCGCCCGATGATTTGGCGAATGCGGGGAGGCACCTGCCGAGCAGCGTCGAGCGAGACCCCAGCAGGCAGGACGCAGCGAATGTTGAATCCGCCTTCGTCCAGCTCCGGCAAAAACTCCGTGCCGATTGTCGTTGCGCCAACCACCGCAAGGGCAACAATGAATGCTCCTGTTCCAACGGTTGCTACCGGCCGCGCTAAGACGCGCTCGATCACTGCGCCGTATTGTCGCTCCAGCCACGCAGCAACAGGATTGTGCCATTCGCGGAATGAGCGTGCGAGCAAGTACGAACTCACCACCGGCACAACAGTCAGCGCCAACAGCAGCGACCAGCCCACCGCGTAGCTGAGGGTATATGCCATTGGTGAGAACAATCGCCCCTCGACCCGCTGGAGCGTAAACAGTGGCAAGTACGCAGCAATGATGATCACCACTGCAAAGAACACCTGCCGCTGCACTTCAGAAACCGCGGCGTAGATGGTTCGCACCAGCGGTGCGCGCTGCTCGGGCGGCAACTTCTGCTGCGCGGAAAGATGCCGCATGATGGACTCTGCAACGACAACTGCCGAATCCACGATGATCCCGAAGTCAATTGCCCCAAGCGAGAGCAAGTTCGCCGGTATCCCTGTGAGCTTCATTGCCACAAATGCGCCCAGTAACGACAGTGGGATCGCCAAGGCCACTGCCAGCGACGTTCG
The DNA here is from genome assembly GCA_003695605.1 of Chlorobiota bacterium. GTDB lineage: Bacteria > Bacteroidota > Ignavibacteria > Kapaibacteriales > NICIL-2 > NICIL-2. Next base: position 1,200 of record RFIK01000132.1, on the reverse strand, counting down.
GATGTTCCCCAAGAAAAACACCAGCACGACGACGACGATGCTGACACCCTCGAAGAGCGTCTTGCCGACAGTGTGGAGGGTGGACTCGACAAGATCGGTGCGATCGTAAACTCCGACCAACCGCACGCCTTTCGGTAGTACATTGGCATTGAGATGCTGGAGCTTTTCCTTCAGACGGAGCAGGACGTCGCTGGGATTTTCGCCGCGGCGCATGAGGACAATGCCTTCGACGCCATCGTCTGTTTCTTTGCCACGGCGCTTGTCGAGGTATCCGAGCACACCGCTTGGCATGAGTGCTCCAAGCTCGACACTGGCAACATCGCGCAGGAAAATTGGTGTACCTGCTTGTTGTTTGATGACTGTGTACTGCAAATCCTCGATCGAGCGAATGCGCCCCACGCTGCGAATCGCCAGTTGTGTTGATCCCATCGGCAGGATGTTCCCACCCGTCGAGCTGTTGTTGGCTTCGATTGCGCGCTGGATATCTTCGATCGTCAGCCCATACTTTTCGAGCGCGGAAGGATGGACGACGACGTTGTACTGCTTTTCGACGCCGCCGAAGTTTGTGATGTCCGCTACTCCTGGTACCTGCAAGAGTGCAGGGATAATGACCCAGTCTTGCAATTCCCGCAGTTGTACGAGCGAATACCCATCGCCTTCGACGACGTAGCGGTAGATTTCGCCAACCGGTGTCGAAAGCGGCCCCAAGCTCAGATCAGCGCCCTCGGGCAGGTCAACATCTCGCAGCTTTTCGAGCACCTGCTGACGGGCAAAGTAATCATCGGTCCCTTCCTCGAACGTCAACTTGATGACGGCAAGACCAAAGATCGTCCGCGAGCGGCGGGTGAGGACGCGGGGAACTGCGTTGAGCGCTCGCTCGATAGGAATGGTGATTTGCTGCTCGACCTCCTCTGCTGGGCGGCCAGGGTATTTGACGATTACAGTGACTTCGGTATCGGCTACGTCGGGGTACGCCTCAATTTTCAATGCACTCCACGCCCAAATGCCAGCACCAGCCAAGGCGATTGCGCCGAGGATAATCAGGATTCGTTGCGAAAGCGAAAATGTCAGCAGTCGTTCGAGCATTGTGGTACGTTCAGGTGGTTCAATAACCGAAGCTGAGCCCTTTGAGCAGAATGGCACGCGAGGTCACAACCTGCTCGCCTACGGAGAGTCCCTCGCTAATCTGGAAATCGCTGC
>RFIK01000131.1 GCA_003695605.1 Chlorobiota bacterium | reverse complement strand
GCTGATGAGTGCGAGCACCTGTTTCATTGGCAAAGCAAAATTAGCGCACCAACACTAGTGGCTCAACGTGCACTCCACTCGGTGTGCGGAGCCGTGCCGCATAGAAGCCTGGTGCTACGTCATCCAGCTGAAGAGCGACCTGGTACGAACGACCTGCCTCAAGTTGGCCGAGTGATTGCTTCGTGAGCACCACTCCATTGAGCGAGAGTACTTCCAGCTCGTAGCTTCCGCGTTCGTTCGCTGTGATGATTGCAGTCGCGTCGTCGGTCGTTGGGTTGGGATGAATTTGGAACGCCGGGAGCTGGATCTCCGAACCTAAAAGGCGCGGTCCCCCAGCACCGCAGAGTGTCAAGCACAGCGCGCCATTGCCTTGGCCGGGATTGATCCACGTCGTCGGTTTGATGCCACTGTTGGTCCACCGTGCGTGGACGATGTACATCGAGTCGCACTGGCGGTCGCCGAGCATAGCATCGCCGAGAAGCTGCGCGATGAGCTGCGGCTGTTGCGATAGCGGCGCAAGCAATGTATCAACGGTAATTGTGATGACGTGGCGGTCGCGCGTGCGACTGTTGAAGGACTGGATCCGTCCACCACGGGCGCGAACTCCGCGCGGCATGAACAGTTGATTGGGTACGTCGAGCACAAGGAGGAGCTGCGCGTTCGGTAGCACAAGATTTGTATCGAGCCTGCCATAGATGTTGAGCGCAATGTCCTTCTGGCGTGGGTCGAGGATACGGAGTGAATCAAGCCAAAGCGCAAAACCAATTCCGGGAATCGAGGTGGCTTGCAGTACCACGGGAACACTATCGGTACAGGGCATGCCAAGGCTTGTGAACTTTACCCACAGCGTGTCGGGGAAATCGCCGATGTCCTGGGCATTGAACTCGACATCGGCAGTAACCGTTTTGGTCACAACGTCCACGTTCAGTACCGTGGGCGTTGTTGTGTAGTACGCGCTCCACTGCCCAACGCTGAATGTAAACGTCATGCTGCGTGTGTAGTTGTTCGTCAGTCGGAGCGGGAGGGTGCGGCTGTCGCCTTGTTTGACTTCACCAAAGTCGAGCAGCGTGTCGGTCTCAATCGGGACAGTTCGCTCACCGACGAGCAGGATCGTATCGCGGATCTCTTGTCCGTTGATGATGTAGCGAATCGAAAGTGCTGCAGCTTTCGGTCCTGCGCGTGTCCCTGCAGGACTGAACTCAATCTCAACGGTGAAGCTGAAACCGGAAGGAACGCTGTAGGGCAGCGTTGCCCATGGTGATCCGGTGATTCGGAAGAGCTTCGCATCGGGGCCAATGATTACCATCTCTTCGAGTTCAGCGCTGCTCGATGGATCGTTGTTCTTGAGCATCAGCGTTCGCCGTGCCGTCGAACATGGCGGAAGCGTACCGAAGTCAAGCGGACGTGGAGTGATTGCCAGTGCATTGTTGGTCGGCACGATTCGAATCGGCACTTTGATCGAATCAACGCACGGGCAGGAAAGGACGATTGTGATCGTATCGTCAATGGGGTTCAGTGTCGTCGGCGTGATGTTGAAGTAGATGTCGCGACTTGCTGAGTATGGCGGAACGGTGATCGTGCGAATAAGCGGCACAATTTCTGGCCGTGTTACACGAATATCGGCGATGCATGCCTCCAGACTGCTGAGATTCCGCACCGTCAGCGGCGGTTGAGATTGAGAGGTGAAGTTGACCGGAACGTCCACCAGGACATATGGCTCGGGCGAAAACTCAAGCACAAGTGCTTGCTGCTGGACTTGGAGGGAAATTCGGAGCGGCTCGGCGACATCACGCACAGAAAGTTCCAGCGTTGCTGCCTTGATGCCGTCGTTGTTCTGCGGGTCAATGCGCACTTCGACGATGAGGCGGACAGAATCCCCAGGGCGAAGGGTGTATGAGCCACTGGGCGGCTGCTCGACGATACGGAAGTACGTTGCGTCGCTGCCCGAGATTGTTGCTGGGAAGTCGAGCGTCGCATCGGTGTTGCCGGTGTTGATCAGCCAGAGCGTGTCGCGCTTGAAGCCGCAGGCAACGACGCCGAAATCGAGCAGAGTTTTCCGTGGGACAACTGCCGAGAGCGTTCCTTGTCCGACCAGAAGAAGACGCAGTGTATCGGGGCACGTAGCGCCGAACTGCACAGTAGCAAAGATCAGCGAGTCCCGTGCAATACCCATCGCAGTCGGCGCGAACGTGATGTCAATCCAGAGTGTATCACCTGCCTGGATCGCACGGGGGAAGGCAAGCCTTGGCGGTACTGTTTGCCAGCTGTACGGTTGCTGTGGTTGATAAGTGGGAAGGACGATCACAGAGTCGCTCGTGCTCGAGTTGACAACGCCAACGCGGATTGTGCGCGTTGCACCGACACGAACATTGCCGAAGTCAACGTTGCCGCGTCCATCGTCGCCGATGCTGACGATTCGGCTGGCAACCCCGCGCACACGGAGTGGGAGTTTGAGCGTTTGGTTACAGAGGTCCACGCTGATGGTGAGGGTGTCGAAGTAGTCGCCCACATCTGGTGGGATCGCCTGCAGCCGGAGATGAATTGTGTCGCCGGGGTTGAGTGTGAACTTCGTTGGTGGGGTTACGGAAAAAAGTGTGCTGCCTGTTGCGATGCGTTGAACTGTTGCTGCAGTAGTGCCAACCAGCCGGAGCGCGAACGTAAGCTTTTTCGTTGTACCGCGACATGTCTCGGCAAAATCAATTGCCGAAATTGCTCTGCTGTCGCCAGTTGCTGTCACGATGATGCCGGCACTATCAACGCGAATACGCACAGGGACACGCGCGATCACTGCCGACGGTGTGCCTCCGACGAGTACGAGGGTATCGCTCTGGGTTCCGAAGCGGCCGGCTTGGATGCGGTATTCGATGATAATCGCGCTTGAATCACCAGCAGGAATTGTTGCGCTGACTGGTTGAGGGCGAACGACGCGGAAACCACTCGAAGGATCGAGGAAGTAGCCATCGGTGATCGAGCCTGGTTGGTTGCCAGGGTTGACGACGATGACCGAATCGAGCTTGCTTGT
>RFIK01000130.1 GCA_003695605.1 Chlorobiota bacterium | reverse complement strand
TCGAGTGTGACAGCATGGTGATGGACACGCTTGGCAATGCACCGAAGCCCATCGGGTCCATGGTACACAGCGTAGAAGGCAGCAACATTTGCCAGAAGTGCTTGCGCGGTGCAAATGTTCGAGGTTGCTTTATCGCGTTTGATGTGCTGCTCGCGTGTTTGGAGCGTCATGCGGTATGCTCTGCGACCTTCGGCATCAATGGAGACACCGATAATTCGCCCCGGCATCGAGCGAATGTACTCGTGGCGGCTTGCCAGGAACGCAGCGTGCGGACCGCCATAGCCGAGCGGTACCCCGAAGCGCTGCGCAGAACCAACGACAATATCGGCACCCCACGCACCGGGCGGTTCGAGCAGGCACAGCGCCAGAAGATCGGTAGCGACGCAGAAGAGACCGCCGCTACTGTGAATTGCGTCCGCAAGCTGGCGGTAGTCCTCGATTGCCCCATGGCCGTTCGGGTACTGGACGATGCCGCCGAGCGTGTGCTCATCGAGCGTCCACTGCTGCCAGGCTGCTACGCGTAGCTCAACGCCAAGTGCTCGACACCGTGTCTGGAGAACTGCCAGCGACTGTGGGAAGAGCGTTTCGTCGGCGTAGAGGACATTCCGCGTGCTCCCATGCCCAGCGATCGAGAACATCATGTGCATTGCTTCGGCAATCGCCGTTGCTTCGTCGAGCAGCGACGCGTTCGAGATTTCCATCCCTGTCAGGTCGCTGACCATCGTTTGAAAGGTCAGGAGTGCTTCGAGCCGGCCTTGGGCGATCTCGGCTTGGTATGGAGTGTAGGGGGTGTACCATCCGGGATTTTCGATAACGTTCCGCTGGATGACCGGTGGTGTGATGGTTCCATAGTATCCCATCCCGATGAAGGAGCGGAAGCGTCGGTTCTTGGCGCCGAGTGCACGGAGACGCTCGAGGACTTCCGCTTCACTGATCGGCTCAGGGAGTGGCAGCTGTTCATCGAGCCGAATGTCGGAAGGGACGACGGCATCGCTGAATTCATCCAAGCTGCGATAGCCAAGCGCAGAGAGCATCTGTTCAATCTCTGCAGGACGCGGCCCTATATGGCGAAAGGCAAAGGTTGTGCCGAGGGTACTCATCACATGTTCCAATTGCAGTGGAGAAAAAGCGCGAGCCCACTTGCCGTTCCAAGTGGGCTCGCCTGTACGCGGAACCGACGGGACTTGAACCCGCGACCTCTGCCTTGACAGGGCAGCGCTCTAACCAGCTGAGCTACGATTCCACCACCATCAACTGCCGTGGACATAAGGGGACTCGAACCCCTGACCTCTTGAATGCCATTCAAGCGCTCTACCAGCTGAGCTATATGCCCACAGGACAACATCATCGGTGTGCAAAAATACAGCGCAGTGCACCGATGCTGCAACAGCTCGGATGCGTACCGTCCTATGAAGAGCTACAGACCCGCTGAGCAGCCGTCACGTGCATTTTTGTGCTACGGCAGTGCTCCAATCTTGTTTGTTTGGGCAGCGACATGTTCCGAACCGAAACGGAAGAATCGCTCTATCACCTTTTTGAGGAGCGCGCAAGCGAGGTGCGCGCTCAGCACGCAAGCGAGCTTTGGCAGGCAGTAATGGCTGCAGCGGCCAATCCAATTACTGCAGGAACGCGTGCGCTCTTCTTGCACTGGTCCGATGCTGAGCACGTCCAGCTCGTGGGGGATTGGACGTACTGGCAGCCGAGTGCACCGATGCACCGTGTGACAGGGACACACTTGCACTACGCAGTACTCGAGTTCCCCTCGGATGCGCGCCTGCAGTACAAACTCGTCGTCGATGGCAGTTGGCAGCTCGATCCAGCCAACAGCCGCGTCGTTGAAGAAGGCTTTGGACTCAACAACGAGTTCTGGATGCCCGACTACCGTGATCGCTCGTTCCTCGACATTGGCAGAGCTATTCCGCCAGGCCAGTTGGAGCGCCGGACGTTTGAAAGCGGGATGCTCACCTCGCACCGGGAGGTCATTCTCTACATGCCAGCGCTCGACCCTTTGCCCGAACGGATGAACCTTCTGCTTGTCCACGATGGGGAAGAAGCAATTCGGCTGGGTAAGTTCCCTCGCATCCTCGATAATCTCCATGCGCTCGGGCTTCTGATGCCGACGGCAGCCTGCTTTCTGCCGCCACACGATCGTAACACCGAGTATGCTGCCAGCGAGGCATACATTGCGTTCTGCGTGGAGGAACTCTTGCCCTTCGTGGTGCGCTGGTATGCAGAGCGTGGCATCACCGTCGGGGCTGGGCGCCAGCAAACTGCCGTGATGGGTGCCTCGCTCGGTGGACTGTTGGCGACGAAAACTGCACTCCTCTACCCCGACACGATCGGAAAAGTACTGGCGCAATCGCCTTCGTACTGGTGGAATCGTGGGGAGATCTTCCGCAGCCAGCTACTCCGCCAGAGTGCACGGCTGCATGTTGTCATTCAAACCGGGACGATCTGCGATGCACGGGAGCTCTCGTCACTCATGGCTCGTCGGATGCGCATGCTCGGCGCTCGGGTGGAGTATTTCGAGTACTCCCAAAGTCACACGTGGGGCAACTGGCGCTCGACATTCGCCGAGGGTATCGAGGCACTATTTTCGCCGCGGCACCTTCAATCCTCCATCACCTAAGTGAGTGCCCCATGGAACGGACCGTTCTCTGCATTGCTGGCGCGCTCTTCGGGCGTCCATTCCTCTTGGAAGCAAAGCGGCTCGGGTGGCGCGTCTTCTTGATGACCGAGGAAAAGTATCTCCGCGAGGATTGGCCCCGCGACCAGATTGACGAAATCTTTGCGGTGCCTGATCTTTACGACGAACGGGTTGTGCGCAATGTCGTGACCTATCTGGCTCGAACGACGCGCTTCGACCGTATCGTTGGACTTGGGGAATTCGATATCGAAGTGGCAGCAGCACTCCGTGAGCACACCCGCATCGGAGGAATGGGTGAGACGACTGCACGCTACTTCCGCGATAAACTTGCCATGCGCATGAAAGCGCGCGACGAAGGCGCGCTTTCATGCGCATGGCAAGTTTATCGCGGAAGTAGCG
>RFIK01000129.1 GCA_003695605.1 Chlorobiota bacterium | reverse complement strand
TCGCACCATGCGCTTTTCGACACTCGAGGAGTTCTACGCTCACACCCACACCCTCGAAGCCACCGCAGAGTACGTGGTGGCTTGGTGCGATCTTTCGCGTAGGGGCAACGTGAGCGGCATCATCACTGCTGCCAGCTTCTGCAACGATGGCGAGCGCTCGGTGCATCCTGCAGCACATGAGCGACGATTCCCTCCGCTACCAGTTTCCGTCTTTTTCCGGCCAACGGTCCGCATCGCCAACATGCTCTACCGCTGGCTATCGAGCCGAGGTCCATCCCGCGAGCATTACACAACGGTGTTCTTCCCACTCGACCGTCTGCCGTGGAATCGTCTGTTCGGTCCGCGTGGCTTCTACCAGCTGCAGGCGGTCCTCCCCGACGAATGTGCCCGCGATGGAGTCACCGCGATATGCGAGCGTCTCTGGCATGCAGAGCTTCCAGTACCGCTCTGCGTCCTCAAAAAATTTTCGGCAATGGAATCGCCGGGGCTGCTCTCGTTCCCGATGGCAGGGACGAGCATCGCGCTCGATGTACCGAATACCAACGGCGTACGGGATACGTTGAGAGCAATCATTGCAGATGTCGTCGCAACAGGTGGCCGAATCTATCCGGCAAAAGATCTGCTGATGACCCCAGCAGAGTTCCAACGCATGTACCCACAGTGGAGAATGCTCGAACACTGGCGAGATCGGCGGTGCTGCTCGCAATTTTGGGAGCGTGTCACTTGTCGATCCCTGTGATGAGCCTTTCTTCGATCCTCATCGTCGGTGCGACCTCTGCGATCGCAGAGCAGACAGCGCTCGCCCTTGTCGGTAGATGCAAGCGATTCGTCCTTGCAGCACGCAACCACGAACGCCTCCTTGGAGTCGCGGGGAGACTTCGCGCACGTGGCGCGACGGTCTACACATTCGCGTATGATGCTGAACGCATGCACGATGTGGACCTGCTCGCGCAAGCACGCCAGGTGCTCGGTGGTGAGCTGCCCGATGCCGTCCTGATTGCACACGCAGTGCTTCCTCGGCATGAGGAAGTTGTCCACGACCCGATCATGGCACACAGGACGCTCGAAATCAACACAGTTTCGGTGCTGACGCTCTGCACGGCGGTGTGCAGGCACTTCGAGGAACGTGGCAGCGGTGTCCTTGCGGTCATTAGCTCTGTCGCCGCCGATCGCGGACGCGTCAACAACTTTCTCTACGCCGCATCGAAAGCGGCACTCGATGTGTACCTCGATGGCGTGCGATTGCGATGGAAGCTGCGTTCATCGCAGCTGCGTGTGCTGACAATCAAACCTGGATACGTCCGCACCCCGATGACAGCGCATCTGGAACGAATGCTCTTCCCGGCATCCCCCGAGCGAGTCGGAGCAGCGATTGCTCGGCTCATCGCGGGGCGTCGCGATGGCAGGCGCTACATCCCCTGGTGGTGGCGACCGATTATGGCCATCGCACGGTTGCTCCCCGATCGCGTGATGCTCTCCATCAAGCAGTAGCAGAGGACAAAAAACATCTTGGAAAATTCCAACGTGCCCCGTATTTTCGCGCCGCAACTTTGTGCACGTAATGTTCCAACGCGTGGAATGACCTCCTTGCTGCGACGACGATCGCTCCGACGACGACCCTGCCAGCAGTGGCACGGGACGGCGGCGGTGTTGTCGCAGGCGCTGGAGAGAGAACGCTATCACTGGTAGCACGCGCACACGCACCCAAACGTAGAACTGCCGCTTCCTCCGTGCCTCGAGGAAGCGGCGTTTGTTTTACAACCAGCAGACCGGAAACCGATGGAAATTGCAAGCGCAGAACCTGCAATCGGAGCTGATGCAATCGTCGTCACTGTTGCATCGAGCGAGCACGAATGCTACGCTGAAACCATTTCGCGCCTCATCGAGGAATCTGCCCTCCAGCGCGGCACAGGCATTGCGCGCCGCCCGCCCGAATACATTCGCCAGAAAATGCGCGAGGGGAAAGCAATCATCGCGCTCGATCGAAGCGGCGATGGGAGCAACCCAGCATTCGTGGGGTTTTGCTACATCGAAACATGGGAGCACGGGCGCTACGTCGCCAACTCTGGGTTGATCGTTGCGCCGAACTACCGCCGGCACGGTGTAGCACGACGCATCAAGTACGCTGCGTTTGAACTGTCGCGGCGCTTGTACCCCGACGCAAAAATCTTCAGCATCACAACCAGTGCTGCCGTCCTCAAGCTCAACAGCGAACTGGGCTTTCGTCCCGTCCACTTTAGCGAGCTGACCAGCGACGACGAATTCTGGCGCGGCTGTGCCTCCTGCCGCAACTACGACATTCTGCAGCGGACGGGACGTACCATGTGCCTGTGCACCGGATTGCTCTATGATCCCGCCGAGCATATCGAGCATGTACTTCCGATCGTTCCACCGACCGATGACCAACGATGAGCGACGTCGTTCTCGCATTCAGTGGCGGTCTCGATACGTCGTACTGCCTGCTCTACCTGCGCACCGAGTGCGGCGTACGGGTTCACACCGTTACGGTTGACACCGGAGGATTCACACCGGAAGAAAAAACCGCAATCGAGCGCCGCGCACGCGAGCTTGGGGCAGCATCTCACACGACGCTCGATGGCACCACGCCACTCTACGAACACTGCCTGCGATACCTGGTGTTCGGCAACGTACTTCGGTACGGCACATACCCACTTTCGGTCAGCGCCGAACGCGCCATTCAGGCGCGGCTGATTGCCCAGCATGCACGCCAGATCGGCGCCCGAGCGCTCGCACACGGGAGCACTGGCGCAGGGAACGACCAAATTCGCTTCGATGCTGCCTGGAGCATCCTCGCGCCAGAGCTCGAGATACTGACACCGATCCGCGACGGGAACGTCTCCCGCGAGCAAGCACTCGCCTACTTGCATGCCCATGGCGTTGCATTGGAACACGAGCGCCCACCGTACTCGATCAACCGTGGCATCTGGGGAACGACCGTCGGCGGCCGCCAGACGCTTACCTCCCACGAACCGCTCCCAGACGAAGCGTTCCCCACACCTATCACTGCACACGGCACAACAAGGCTCACTCTCCACTTCATCCGTGGCGAACTTGTCGGCTTCGATGGGACACTCTACGACCATCCACTCCGAGCTATCGCTGCACTCGAGGAAACTGCAGCGCCCTGGGGCGTCGGCCGCGGCATTCATGTCGGTGATACCATCGTCGGCACCAAAGGACGCGTGGGATTCCAAGCAGCAGCAGCGCATCTGACAATTGCAGCACACCACGCACTCGAAAAACACACACTCACAAAATGGCAACTGCTCCTGAAAGAGCATCTGGCACTCTGGTACGGGCAATTACTCCACGAGGGAATGTTCGAAGAACCAGCGCTCCGTGCAGTCGAAGCATTCTTCGAGCGAACCCAGCGAACGGTCACTGGTGACGTCATCGTCCAGCTTGCACCGAAGCGCTTCGAAATCGAGGGCGTCATCTCCCCACACGACCTGATGCACGCGCACTTTGGTCGGTACGGGGAGCACGCTACCGACTGGAGCGCTGCCGACGTCCGCGGCTTTGCCCGCATCGCAGCTGAGCAGCTCCGCATCTTCCACACCATCAACGGAGATACGGTATGACGCGCGTGGGCATCATCGGCGCCAGCGGTTATGCCGGGACAGAACTCGTCCGCTTGCTTGCGTT
>RFIK01000128.1 GCA_003695605.1 Chlorobiota bacterium | reverse complement strand
GTGCCCGTCTTTCTGATTGTGCTCGGCATCGGAATCCTCACTCGACCCCTGCGAGATCCCACCACCAGCCGCGCAGCATCCATCGCCTTTGCCCGGAACAACCAGACACTCGATAGCGAACTCATCGGCGTGGTTGCTCTCTTCGGTGGTGCATCGCACGTTGTTACCTCGCAGCATTTCCGCGGCGGAACGGTCCAAGCAGTCTTCGGTGGCATTGAATTGGATCTGAGCAGAGCGCAAATGGCAGCAGCGGAAGCATCGTTGGATGTAGAAGCATTCTTCGGTGGTGTAAAAATCCGTATTCCGCCGACGTGGGCAGTTGCCGTCGAAGGTACGCCGATCTTCGGTGGCATCGAGAACAAAGCAGTGCCCACCACCGCACCCGAGGGACTACCACTGCTACGCATCCGCGCAACGGTGGTCTTCGGGGGAATCGAGATTCGCTGAATCAAAATCTGCCGAACCTCGTTACTACGCTCGGTCCCATCGCACGAATGTGCCTATGGCGGTCAACTACTCGCACCTGAGCGACGCTGAGCTCTACCGTTACCTTTCAGTACCGGAGCACCGGGAGCGTGCGTTCGAAGAAATCTACCGGCGCTATGGACAACGCATCTACGCGTACTGCCGCAAGATTCTCTTCAACACGCAGGATGCTGAAGATGCCTTTCAAACTACCTTCCTGAAGTTTCTCAGCAGTGTTACGCCGCACCGCGAGATGTCCAACCTGCCTGCGTACCTTCTGACAATCGCACGCACAACGTGCATGGACATGTTCGCACAGCGACACGAACATGCCGAGCTTGTCGAGGACTTCCACGGCAAGCCAGATCAAACGGTCGAAGCCAATGAAATCAATGAACTCATCGAGATGGCACTCCAACTGCTCCCTGCACAGTGGCGTGAAGCAGTCATCATGCAGCTCTACGCGAACATGAGCTACGACGAAATCGCATCCGCCCTCGGCGTTCCAATGACAACTGTGCGGAACTGGCTCTCGCGCGGCAAACAACGCTTGCGTGAAATCCTTCAGCCGTACTTCGAAGAACGTCATGTCGAACACCCCCACTGACGCTCATGGAGCAACGTTCGCACCGCGACATGATTGACCTGTTCCTCGACGGCCACTTACCGGCTGAAATGCGTAGCGCATTCTTTGCTGCACTGGCGGCAAGTGAGGAACTCCAGGCGGATTTTCACCGTGCAGTGATGATCCACGTAGCAGCCCAGCGCCACGCACAAATGCTCCAACCACCGCCTGCACTGACTGCATCACTCCTGGCTGCTGCTGTGCCACAGGCGCCAGCTCCGCGCACGCGAATTGGATGGCTCCATACCAGAGCGCTCCACACCATCGCGCTCATTGCAACAGCAACGGTCATCGGCTTCTTCATCGGTCGCCTCAGTGCAACGTATCCTCCCACAACCAAGCTGGTTATGCATTCCGGAAATGCTGCCTCTGGAAACGCTGCAACCGTACACCACACCACCACGCAAACGATCCCAACGTCTCAGCACACGCACCCTGCTCATACCGCCACAGCGCAACCAAGGTACACATCACCGATTGCACACCGCACACCAGGCGCGGGTGAGGACACTGAGCCTATTCCCAATGACACACTCACTCCTGCTACCCTGACGCCACTGCCGGCATTGCCCGTAAATTTTTCACCCCCGTCACCGCAGCCAATGACACCACCAGTGGGTCATTCGCTCGAGCAACACTCTGCACCACTGCCGCTGCCTCCCGCTGTGGAAGAGCCGGAGGAAGAATTTATCCTGAGCATCCGACAAACAACGCCGCTTGTCCTTCGTCAGCAACAGTTGCTTTCGCCGCTGAGCAGCTCGCCACTCAACAACACGCTCATCGCAGTTGAGTACCGTGAGCGGACGGTCAGCATCCTTGCACAATGCGGATACGAGCAGTTTCCCATCTACGAAGTCACCGCCGCTGCCGATGGCACAATGCAGTATACACTACGTCAGATGCTCTGGTGGATCGGTGGCGGCATGCGCGTCTATGCACCACGCGCAGATGAAGGACTCTTCCGTACACTTCGCCCGATGGCTGGAATCGTGCTTGGCACCAGCCAGTACGGCGTTCTCGGACGGGGTGAGTTAGGGCTGAGCTGGGAGGTACTGCCGCACCTGAGTGTGCAATGCCTCCTGGAAGGACTGGTGCATTCTCACGGCATTGGCACTAATTGGGAGCATGCAGAAAAGCTTAGCGCCAGCGTCGGCTTAGCATTCCGATTCTGAATGGGACGATGGGTTGAGTGGTTCGACAAACACAACCCATTCGCGGAGTAGGTCCACCGCGCCTGCTCCGCTCTTTTTTGGCTTGCGAAGATATTTCCGCTGTGTCCATGAGACCGGCACGTAGCTCGATCCGCGCGCGGCGGAGTGGTACGCGACAACTGCTGCCGCTCGTTCGATAACTGACGGCGGTGGAAGTTGCCGTGATGGAAGTGGAATGATTCCGTGCGCACCCTCGACTCCACGTGCATGCAACCATACATCGTGCGGCTTCGCAATGCGGAAGGTGAGCTCATCATTGCTTCGGGCGTCCTTGCCGATCAGCAACACATATCCGTGCGGTAAGGCAACGCGGCGGAATCGTCCAGCACGTTGCGTGGGCATGGGACGTTCGTTTGGTTCCTCAGATGCGGGAAATAGCTCCCTGGCAAGTGATTCCACCTGTGCAGTTGTTTGAGCCAGTGCCAGCGTATCACGCGCAGTGCGAAGTGCATCAGCACGTTGCTCGAGCAAAGGCAAACGTTGCTCAGCGATCATCGCAGCGCGCCGGTGCTTGCGTGCCTGCGCAAAGTAGCGCTCAGCATTCCCGAGCACTGTCAGCGTGGGGTCGAGAGGCACGTCGTACATAGTGCCATCCCAATCGGTGCATTCGATGCTGGCAAGTCCACGGCGATGGCGGTCAGGTGAGATGATGAGCAGGTTCCCCCAGTGCTCAAGGAGTGGCGCAGCCTCACTCCGTTCCAGATCATTAGCGAGCGCATCGATCGCGCGCTCGAGGCGGCCGAGTTCGCTCTGTATGCGGTGTTCGAGCGCGTGCCTTGCGCGTTCGAGCGCCCATTGTTGGTACATCGCCCGCACTCGGTATCGAATACCTTCCTCGACGCTTGGGACATCATGCCACTGCCACCCATCCGGGACACAGTCGAGCAGGAACTGTTCCTGACCCGTCGACGAACGCGCAATCACTGGTCGAGGTCGCTCAATGAGTTCGTCTCGGAATGCTCGTGCCGATGCAATGATGCGGTGGCGTTCTTCTGCGGAGAGCTTCCCCCACAGAGTATCACCACGCTCGTTCTGTGTTCGGCACCAGGCTTGGGCATAGGGCTGTGCAAGCAAGAGCGTACTGCTCTGCAGGATGTCCAGCACCGTCCACGCTTCAGGACACTCCAGTGGACTTGGCAAATGCGGTGGCGGTGGTTCCCAAACCATCCCCACCCGCATTGATGGATCAAACCTGGCAGCATCTACAAGTACGCGAGAAGCTCTATCACGGAGGATACAATTCGATCGAGCACCAGGAATCGCGACAATGACAAGCTCCCACTGGCCGACGAGCAGCGAGAGTATGCGGCTGGCATCCGAAATCGCGATTGATTCTACGTGCGAGAGTGCCAGCTGTAGGAACATGCGTTGCCGCTTCTGCGGAGGATTCGCCCGCTGAATGTACACGCTCTGAATCGGCGGCCCCATCGCAAGCACCAGTTGCATCGCCCCATGCGGCGTTTCGATATGGATGCCAAACTCGTCACCGGAGGTGCGGTAGCATTCCACGATGACTGCTCGTTCGAGCTGTGGTCGCAGTTCCCCGACGAGTGCTGCCAACGTTGTCCAGTGCCGAATCATCGCTGAGTCCGCGGTCCTTTCCTTCGAAGAGGCATCGGCGATGTGTCCTGGCATGCGGACGTTGCCAAGCACCGGCGTAGCTCGGCGCGAAGCTCTTCGTCTGGCTCGTGCGCAAGGTGTGCAAGGAGTGTGCACCGAAGGGGTGATGCCGCAACGGTTCGGTAAAAGGCAGCGCGCACTGCGGGCGATTGCTCGAGCACAGCATTTTCCAACTGCGACCACTGCTGCCAAAAGTTGGCCGCACTCGAATCGAGCATGCTAACGCAAAGCACAGTGGCGATCTTTCCGCGTTCGGTGGTCTCGCTGCGTAGCAGTCGTGCAAGCGTAGCAGGGTTCCAGTCGTTGCTTTCGCGAAGACCGAGCACAGCACTGGTGCGAACAATTGCTGCCGAGTCGCGGAACGCACGCAGCACGTATTCCTGCGCCGCCCCGCCGAGTGCTGCCGAGAGCGCATAAGCAGTCCGCGCACGTACCCATGAGTGCTCATCGGCGAGCAAGCGTGCGATTCGCCGGGCGACGCTGGCGAACTTTCCTTCGCCAATCTGCTGCACCGCTGCTGCACGCACCCGCCAATCGCGATGTCGCGTCAGCGCTACTGCGGAATCGGCGAGTGCTGCGATGCGACACTTCCCGATCGTCCATAAGCAAAACAGGAGCGTCGCCGTATTCGTTGAATGGAGTGAGTCGGCAATGAGCTGGGTCACTGCCAGCGAATCACTCCGATAGAGCCGCGGGATGATGTCCTCCAGTGCAAGCCGCTCGCGTGGAAAGCGCGTCCCCAGTTTGCGGGCAAGGTATCCCAGCGCAGCGCTCCCGTAGCGGACAATCGCTATCCGCGCAGGTGCAACCAGCGGTTGGTACTTGAGCAGTGGTGTCGTCGCAAGCACGAACAAACTATCGAGCGAGCTTGGCAGCAAGGTGTCCGGCTTTCCTGAAGCTGGTGATGATTTGCCTTCTCTCGAAAGGGTATCGAGCTGGGCATCCCATGCAATGCCGAAGGTTGATTTGATCTGCACCGTGTGATTGCCGAGCAATAGTGCATAGCGATCGTTTCCACTCGCATCGGCGAAAATGCCTAGCATTGGAAGACCCCGCCGCAGATCAGAAAAGCCCCGTGTGTTGCTTTCGTTTCGGGCAACGTATGCATCATCGCCGCTTCGATCGAGGAAGATGCTGACGGCGTTGGCATTGCCGCCGCCGAGCGAGAGTGACTCGGCAACGTATGCATCATCACCTGCCTCGTCGTAAAGCATCCCGACTCCGACGTCATGCCCACAGCCTTGCGAGACACCGCGTGCAAGGTAAACGTCGTTGCCGTCACGATCCCAGAGCAAGCCGTGCGCAAAGTGGATCCCAGCTCCTTGCGCATACTGATAG
>RFIK01000127.1 GCA_003695605.1 Chlorobiota bacterium | reverse complement strand
GGCGAGCTTCTCCTCGGCGCGGAGATGCGCTGGCATCGCTCCGAACACTGGGGGAAAATTCGCTACGCAGAAAACCTGCCACATGATTTCGATCCCGACTACAAGTTCTACTCGTACGAAGGCGTTCGCGACATCTACTCGGTCTTTGTCCGAGAGCTGTACACAGCTTCCGAGAAGCTGCTCATCAATCTCGAGGCGCAACTTGTCCGCACGCGGTACGGATTGCGGAACGAAAAAGCAGGGACCATCTACACCCGCTACCTGACAACCGCCGGCGATACAGTCCGCGGGAGCGGGATGATTTTCGACGTGTGGTACACGTTCTTCAATCCGCGGATTGGCGTGCAGTGGACGCTGTCGAGCACGCAGAGCGCATATGCGACACTTGCGCTGACATCGCGCGAACCACGGCGGAATAGCTTGTACCGTGCGTCGGAATCGTATGTTGGGTACACGCCGCTGTTTCGCACTGATACTGCCGGAGGCGCTCTCCGCTACGACTTTTCCCAGCCGCTGGTTAAGCCCGAACGCTTGCTCGACATCGAAGCCGGATGGAACTGGCGCTCTGAGCATTTGACCGCAGCGGTGACGCTCTATTGGATGGAATTTTTCGACGAGCTGGTACGCAATGGGCAACGCGATATCTTCGGTGCTCCCATCGAGGGGAATGCCCCGCGGGCTCGCCATGTCGGCATCGAGGTTTCGGCTACGTGGGCTGCCGTGCGGTGGAACGACGGCCACCTGCGGATCAGCGGGAATGCAACGATCAGCCGCAACCGTTTCGTGGAGTACATGTTCCAGACCGCAAGTGGAGCAGCGCTCGATCTCTCGGGTAACCCCGTTGCGGGATTCCCAGAGTTTCTTGCCAACCTTGCGGTGCATGCGCATTGGAACGGCCTCGAGTTTCGTTGGAGTGGGCGCTACGTTGGCGTGCATTACACCGATAACTTCGGTCCGCGGCTGAGCGAATATCTCCAGCAAGTGCCGGGTCTGGTGCGGTATCGGGATAACCGTGTCGAGCCATACTTTGTCGCTAACGCATCGCTGGCCTACATGCTGCGCGATGTTGTGGGACTGCGTGCGTTGCGCTTGCGGCTGCAGGTCAACAACATGTTCAACAGCCTCTTTGCCTGGAGCGGGAACGGCGCAGAGTTCTTCCCTGCTGCCGAGCGGCTCTGGCTTACGGCAGTCGAAGTTGAGCTGTGATCCGTGCCAGATAGCTTGTTGATGTGTTCCCTTCGCTTCCAGGAACAGCCTCCCCCTCAAATGGGAGCGAAGGGGATCCCCACGGTGACCTAATTGCTATAGGTTCGTGATTTCAGTCACCACGCACACCGTGCCGTCCACGACGATCCTATCCCACGGACACATGTATGTCTTCAGGAGCTGAATCCGTGAAGTGGGAAAGATCCAGCACCAAGGCACTTGCAGGATAGCAGCAGCGCAGGAGCCGCGGTAGAGGACGATCGTGTGGCTGTCGATAAGCTTCCAGCCACTGATGTCGCTGAAATCGGCGCAGTCTGCACGTGCGCTCCCACAGATGCATGCCAACGCGATGACCAGTGCACCCACCCACCGTGCCATTGGAGTTGCTCCGTGCTGATTTGTGGAACATGCCAAGTGCAAATAACCACATCGCACCCCAATGTTTTGCCGGCGAGAATCTTCTCGCGCCGATATGCATTCGAGCGATGGACACATGGGACTGGGAAACAGTAGAACGCTGCAGCAAGCAACGCCTAGAGCCGATTGCGCGTGCTGCGTGCTGCTCAACGAGGAGCCACAGCGAGTCTGAGCGGTTCGCGCAGAATTTAGCGGCGCTTTTTCGGTCGCTTCGGTGGTGTTTTCGGCGTGGTGGGAAGATTCATCGGGAGCGTCCGCCCTTGCGATTCAGCAAGCTCTTGGGCGATGCGGAGTCGCTTTTGCAGCCAGCCTTCTTTTTTCGGCATGCGCTTGAGATCGGCAAGCGTGAGCGTCCGTTTCGAGAACTTGGTCATCCACACCTGCTGGAGAATCCCCAGCACGTTGAACACCAGGTAGTAGAGGTTCAATCCTGATGGCAGGTACGAGAACATCAGCGTTAGCATGATCGGCATCACGTACACCAGGGCTTTCTGATTCGGGTCGGTGATGGTCATCTTCTGCTGAATGAAGAGCGTTGCGCCCATGATGAGCGCCATTCCGGAGAGTGCTTCGATCCCGAAGATGCTAAATGGCAGGTGAATGACGTGGTCGGGAATGGACAGATCGTCAATCCACCCAGGAATGAACGCCGCCTGCCGCATGGCGATGTTCGTTGCCAGCACGGCGTAGAGTGCATAGAGAATCGGCAGCTGGAGCAGCAGCGGCAAGCACCCGCCCATTGGATTGACGCCGTACTCAGTGAACAGCTGCATCTGTGCACGCTGGAGCGCCATGGGGTCATCAGCGTATTTTTTGCGCAGCTTTGCGATTTCGGGTTGGAGTGCTTTCATCTTGAGTGCTGCCTGCATCTGCCCCCGCGACAGTGGCAGCAGCAAGATTTTCATTAGCACCGAAAACACGATGATCGCAATCCCATAGTTCGGGATGAGCGCGTGGATTGCTTTGAAAATCGGCAGCATGAAGTATTCCCCGATTGGGCGGACAATCCACCGCCACCCGAAGTTGACTGTCGCTTGGAGGCCGTAATGCTTGACGATGTCGTAATCGAGCGGCCCCAGGTACACAGCAAAAGAGTCACTCTGCCGACCTCCGCGATAGGGCACGCGGTAGGTTGCCGAATACACCTTGATGCGACCGTTGTTCGGCGCTCCGTACATGACGCCCTCGAGAAAGTACTCGCCCTGCCGATCGGGGCGCCCATTGAGGATGGCAACCATGAAGTACTTGGTCTTTGTGCCGATGTACTCAACTGTCCCCGATTGGTGAACGGAGGCGGGTTTGTTGTAGTCGCTGACATCCAGTTCATCGAGCGACCCATTCAAGCTTGCAAATGCGGTCGAGTGGTTGGATTCCTCGACGCTGCTTGCTTCCTGGTACTTGAGGCCGGAGCTCCAGCCGACATCATACCATCGGCGTGTCAGGGGGAGCAGAGAATCTGCAGCCTCGACGGTGATGCGGGTGTCGAGCAGGTAGGTCTTGCCGTGGAAGGTTATCGTCCGCTCAACGGTGGCGGCGCCCATGCGGAAGCGACCGCGGAGTGTGTAGCTGGAATCGCCACGAAGCTCGATTGTTCCGCTGGCGGGAGCGTTCACCAGCTCGAATTGCTGCTGGCGTGGCGTAAGCTTTTCGCCACTACGGGTGGTGAACGTCATCCCAAGCTCGCGAGCGCCGGGATAGACAAGCTGTACTGGCTCGCCGTACCATGCCTTGTAGTGCCGCAGTTCCCAGCGGGTAATCGTCATACCCAGCGAGCTGATCGTGGCGCGGTAGTTTTCCGTCACCACGCGGATGCGTTGTTCCGGTACCGCAGGTTGCGCCGGTGAAATCCCAGCGGCTTGTTGTGACGAATGCCCCGTGTCTGCCGGTCCTGTGGCGCGTGATGTGGCGTGCTGGGCACTGTTCTGCGGATGCTCAACTTGTGGGCGCTGCTCGATGGCAGTGTAGAGCATCCACACGCCGATGATAATCGAAATCAGCACCATGCCGATGAGTGTGTTCCGGTCCATGCAGAGTTGGGTGGAGGTCGTTATGGAACTGGGTCAAAACCGCCGGGGTGCCAAGGGTGGCACCGAGCGATGCGCCGCACTGCAAGCCATGCGCCCTTGGCTGCGCCGTACCGCTCGATCGCCTCGATGGCGTACTGTGAACAGGATGGATAGAAACGGCACTGTGCACCGAGCAGCGGTGAAATCCAGCGCTGGTAGGCTCGGATGATGATGATAAACAGCGTACGCATGGAACAAGGCGGTCGTCAGGTGCAAAACTACGGAACTGCTTCCGGGGGGCATGCTGCTAATGCCGCGCGACACCGCCATCAACGTTGATTGCTTGCCCGGTGATGATGCTCGCTGCGGGCATGGCAAGGAACGCGACGACGTTCGCAATATCGTGCGGTTCATCGGCGCGGTGGATGCACTGCTGCGGCAGGATGTCCTTTAGCAAGGCGCGGTTCATCGGTCGGTCGGTTGGGTCTTGCGTTGCGGTCAGTCCGACGGTGACAGCATTGACCGTGATCCCATACTGCCCGACTTCTGCCGCAAGCGATCGCACAAAACCGATAATCGCGCTTTTGGCAGTCACGTAGTGCACCAAGTATGGTGTCCCCAGCCAGACAGTATCGGAACTGAGCGCGATAATCCGTCCGAATGAGTTCCGCTTCATGATCGGAACGACCGCATGCGTAACCAGGAAGAGCGAGTCCAGACACACCGTCAGCATGCGTTTCCACTGCTCGAAGGTGAGTAATTCGAACGGCTCTTCTTCGTAGAGGCCGACGTTATGGACCAGCACATCAATGCGTCCGAAATCTGCCACAACCTGCCCGACGATCTGGCGTACCACATCGGGCACTGTCACATCGCCGCGGTAGGCACAGACGCGGTCGGTAATCAGGCGCACAGCGGCAACGGTTGTGCTGGCATCGGCGATGTCCACGATTGCAATAGAGGCGCCTTCTTCTGCCAGGCGCTCGCAGAACGCAGTGCCATTGCCGACCGCCGCGCCAGTGATGAGCGCAACTCGTCCGTGCAATCCTGATTCAAACTCGTGGATTTGCATGTGCTACTGTGCGGAGATTGGGATGATCTCTTCGAGCGAGAGTCGGTGCGGCTGTCCGATCTCGAAGCCGAGGAATTGCCGCGCAACAGCCGCAAAGTTGTTTGGTACATCGGTGACGTAGTACTCGACTCGTGCTGTTCGGGGCGAGCGTTGTTGCTGGGACGGTTGCTCGCCGAGCAGGCGTTTGACGTGGCGCGTTGCCCAGTAGCCAGGGTCAATCAATGCGACGGGTGCAACCTGCTCGATCGCATCGGCAAGGAGGGGAAAGTGCGTGCACCCCAAGATGAGTGTATCCACTGCCTGGTCAAGGAGGGGGCGGAGATACTCCTCGATAATTGCCAGCGTAGCCGGATGCGCCAGCCAGCCTTCTTCTGCCAGTGCAACCAGAAGCGGACACGCATGCTGGACGACCGTAACGTTCTCTGTGCCACCGTGTGCATAGAGTGCCAGCGCGTAGGCATCGCTTTCGATCGTTGCGCGGGTGCCAATGACACCAATGCGCTTGGACGGGGAGCGTTCGAGTGCAGCACGCGCCGCAGGTTCGATCATGCCGACAACGGGAACTTCTGCAATCGCTTCGACAATGTCGAGCGCCGCAGCGGAAACAGTATTGCACGCGACGACGATCATATCCACCCCTTTCGAGCGGAGGAACGTTGCGCTCTGCGCTGCGTAGTGCGCAATGGTGGCGACCGACTTGTTGCCGTAGGGGACACGGGCTGTGTCGCCGACGTAGATGTACTGCACCTGCGGCAGTTCTGTGATCAAGTGCCGCAGCACACTCAAACCGCCAATACCTGAATCGAACACGCCAATGCGGACGGGGGCACTCATCGGTTCGATGCTATCGTTGATTCCAGCGGATATTCGCTACTGGCCAGAGGCGCATCTTCCCGAATGAGAGGTAATCGGCGCGGGGGCATCACCACGAGGGGCACTTTTTCAACAACGACGTTGCTTGTATCGAGTCCGTAGTATTCTTCAGCACTGGCAGCTAAGCGGTGCGAGAGGAAGTAGTACGCATTGAGCACCAAGCGTTCGCGAGGAGGAAGCTCGTTGTCGTAGGAAAGGAAGCGCTGGAAAATCACAAAGCGGAAATCCCCTGTCTGATTGAGCCGCTCCAGGGACCGATACCGGCTGGCAATATCAATTTCCTTGCGGCGAACCATTTCCTCGACGACGTGGCGGAACATGATGTTCAGGCGTGGCTCGATCCGGAAACCGAGATTGAAGCGCACAAATACGACGTCAATATCCGAGGGTCCGGACCGCCGCACGCGATCGAGGATTTCGACGTTGTACGTCATTCGGTACGGTTCGTCCACAGTGAGGACGTTGACAAACCAGTAAATGTTCGCTCGTTTCGGACTGCGGCGGATGATCGAATCGATCGCAATCTGTTCTACTTGACGGGGATCGCTCGATGCAGTCAGATACACCAAGTGCGTTGCAAACTTCGGGATGCTCTCGTCGCGACTGAGCTGTTCCAGGACCGGAACGAACACATCGAGTGGGACCATCTCAGTCAACTGCGAGCGAATTTCCTTCGAACGGAAGACGATGTACATCACAGCGGTGATGCTGCTCCCCACTGCCATTGTGAACCAACCGCCTTCGAAAAGTTTCGCAAGGTTTGATACGAGGAACGAAATTTCAATTGCGGCAAACAGGAGCACGATCGTCACCACCAGCGGTACGGCGACTCCTTGCTGCCGGAGGTACTGCGCCACAAGGGTGCTCGTCATGAGCATCGTCAGTGTGATGGCCAGTCCGTAGGCAGCTTCCATGTGCGTCGAATTGCGGAAGTAGAGCACAACGGTAACGCAGCCAACCATGAGCGCCCAGTTGACGCGGGGGATGTAGAGCTGCCCACGGATGAGCGTAGGGTACTTGACTTTCGTCCGGAACCACAGGCCGAGCTGCATCGCTTCGTTGACGAGAGTGTACGAGCCGCTGATGAGCGCTTGACTTGCGATGATCGTCGCAACGGTTGCAATCGCGATTGCCAGCGGAAGAATGGGGGCGGGAACGATGGCGTAGAATGGCCGCCCAGGGAGCGGCGACCCGATATGTTCGAGCATCCAGGCACATTGACCAGCATAGGAGAGCAAAAGGCTCAGCTTGACGAATGCCCAACTGAGCCGAATGTTACCACGTCCACAGTGACCTAAGTCACTGTAAAGTGCTTCTGCACCTGTTGTGCAGAGAAAGACACCACCGAGAATCCAAAAACCGTCGGGATGTTCTGTGATGAGCCAGATTGCATAGCGCGGATCGAGGGCTGAGAGGATTTCAGGGTGTTTGAGCGCGTGGAGTGCACCAATGACGCCAATGAAAAGGAACCACGTCAGCATGATCGGGCCGAATGCACGCCCGACTTTCTCCGTCCCGAACTGCTGAACAGAAAACAGTGCAACTAGTATTCCGATCACCAGCGGGACTGTTGGAATCTCCGGCGAGAGAATCTGCAGCCCTTCGATAGCAGATGCAACCGAGATTGCAGGTGTAATGAGACCATCGGCAAACAGCGAAGCTGCACCGATGATCGCTGGAAATACCAGCCACCGCGCTCGACGGCGCACTAACGCGTAGAGTGCAAGGATCCCACCTTCCCCGCGGTTGTCCGCTCGGAGGGTGATGACCACGTACTTGAGCGTCGTCAGAAACGTCAGCGTCCAGAAGACCGCTGAGAGTGCACCGTACGCGAGTAACTCGTCGACGGTCCGCTTGCCCGCAATGGCACTGATGGTATAGAGCGGTGAGGTACCGATGTCACCAAAGACAATGCCCATCGCAACGAGCGCACCGGCAGCGCTCGTTCGCTGGTGGAGTGAAGTCTGGTCCACTGCCATAGCCTGGAGGTGAAAAAGTCACTGGCCAGCAAAGGCCAGCAAAACTACTTCACAGCCCCAATGAGCAGGCGAACGGCTCGTGCAGCAGCATACAGGCAGCACAAGCGCAAAAGGAACCATGTCTTACCGTTGCGGCGGTGGCGTGCGCAGGATGAACATGCTTCCAGAAGCTCCCCATAGGGGCAACCGATATTTCTGGCACCAATTTCGCAGGTGGAGAGGAGAGTTTCGACTGGTTTAGCATTCACCGCAGTGATTGTTCGCAACGAAATTGTTCGTAATTTCCCACCACGTCCACTAATCCCCGGAGCACGGCGATGGCTTGGTACCGTGTAGTCCTTCTGCTTACCTGTGGGATGGTGCTCAGCGCTCAGCAGCCACAATGGCACCAGCTTCTGCGTGATCCGAACGCTCGCTATCAGGACATCGAGCAGGCCTTCGAGCGCCAGCGGACGGAACGTCGCCCGGCCGAGGATACCGAGCGCGAGGAGGGCGAAGAAGACGGGGTCCACTTCGGGCGGTGGGCAGACTTTTGGCAGCTGCGGCTTATGCCCGACGGTAGCTTCCCGAGTGGCGAGATCCTCTGGCAGGAGCTTTCTGCTAAGATTGCACAGCAACGCCAGCGGAAGCAGCAGAAAGGCGCGCGGCTGCAATCCTCGGCAAACTTTACGCACCTTGGTCCTACCAGCATTCCCACCAATGGTGGTGCAGGGCGTATCAATTGCATTGCGTTCCACCCGACGAGCAGCAATGTCGTCTTCGTTGGAGCGCCGAGCGGCGGTCTCTGGAAGAGCACCGATGGCGGTTCCTCCTGGTCAAGTTCCACCGACACCCTTGCCACGCTCGGGGTCAGCGCAATTGCGATTGACCCATCGAATCCGCAAGTGATCTACATCGGCACCGGCGACCGCGATGCACGCGATACATACGGCGTTGGGATTCTCAAAAGCACCGATGGTGGTGCAACGTGGAATGCGACAGGACTCAATTGGACAACCTCACAAAATCGCGTCGTCTGCGACATTGTCATCTTCCCTGGGAACACGTCAACGTTGCTTGCGGCCACCAGCAACGGGATTTGGCGTTCAACCGATGGAGGCCAAACCTGGTCCCAACGGACGACGAGCTACACGATGGAGCTGCGGCTCCATCCGACCAATCCTGCGATTGTCTTTGCCTCGACGTACTCCCAATCGGGCGGTGCAGCGATACTCCGCTCGCTCGATGGCGGGGTTTCGTGGTCGAGTGTTTGGTCGAACACCAGTGTCAACCGCATCGCGCTGGCGGTAGCACTGACGGCACCACGCCGTGTCTATGCGCTCTGTTCGAGTAGCTCCACCAGCGGTTTTTACGGGCTCTACCTCAGCCTGGATACCGGCTCGACGTGGTCCCAACAATCCGCCACGCCGAACATTCTCGGAAGCAATACGAGCGGTACAAGTACGGGCGGTCAAGGTTGGTATGACCTCTGTTTGGCGGTGCATCCCCAGGATTCGCTGATGCTCTTCGCCGGTGGAATCAACATCTGGCGCTCCGATAATGCAGGCCAAGGGTGGACGATTGTCAGTTACTGGTCCTCGTCGCAGACGATCCCATACGTCCATGCCGATCAGCACACGATGCTCTTCCGGCCCGGCACGACCGAGCTCTGGGTCGGCAACGATGGCGGAGTTTTCCGCACGACAAACGCAGGGAGCTCCTGGCAGGACCTCAGTAGTGGACTTGCCATTTTGCAGGTCTACCGCATGAGCCACCAGCGGGGCAGCTCAGCGCCGGTCATCCTTGCTGGGACGCAAGACAACGGAACCAACCGACGCACCGGCAGCGGGAGCTGGGCGCAAGTCTATGGCGGCGATGGGATGGAAAACGCCATTGACTGGGTGACGCCCTCGACGATGTACTGCTCGATTTACTACGGCTCGTTCTACCGTTCGACAAATAGTGGCTCATCGTGGTCTGCGATTGCACCCTCGAACGAAAGCGGCAACGGCGCATGGGTAACTCCATTTCTGATGCACCCATCGGACCCGCAACTCCTCTACGTGGCGTATCGAACAGTCTATCGCTCGACAAATCGCGGGTCGAACTGGACCTCACTCGGAGCGCCGCTGGCGACGAATGCACGCGCACAGTACCTTGCTGTTGCACCGTCGAACACCGATGTCATCGTCGTCGGTACAAGTTCGACAATGTTTCGCACCACCGATGGTGGCTCAAGCTGGACAAGTATCGCTGGCAGTTTGCCCGCAAGCGTTAGCAATGTGGCAATCGATCCAAGCAATCCTGCTGTGCTCTGGGCAACGTGCAGCAATTGGGCAAGTGGGCAGAAAGTATTTCGCTCAACCGATGGTGGATCGACCTGGACGAACGTCAGCAGTGGACTACCGAACGTTCCCGTCAACTGCATCGCGCTCGATCCGCGCAACGGGAATGTGTACGTC
>RFIK01000126.1 GCA_003695605.1 Chlorobiota bacterium | reverse complement strand
GCCGCCTCGAGGTTATCGAGCACGCTGCGTGGTGGTGTCCGGACTTTCCTCACCAGCTCGAGCGCGCGCTGGCGCGACTGCACGGGACGCTCGCCAACGGTTAGATGATTTCCTCTTCTTCGATCCGATAATGCTCGGGGTATAAAATCCGCCCGCAGTGTTCACAGACGAACATCCGCTCTGGATGATTGCGCATTTCAACTTGAACTTGTGCAGGAAGCGCGCTGAAGCACCCGCTGCAGCTGCCTTTCCGCACGTGGACTGCAGCATCGGAATGGTACGTGCGGATACGCTCGTATTCGGCGTACCAGTCGGCCGAGAGCTGCTCGATGATCGTTTTGCGTTCTGCCTGGAGCTGGCGGAACTCGTTATCCTGCTCTGTTGAGCGGTGGTTGAGTTCTTCTTCGCGCTCTTGGAGTTCTTTCCGCGTTTCTTCGACGTCTGCGTGCTGACGTTCGAGCAAGCCTTTGAGATTTTCCTCTTTGATGGCGTTCTGGGCAAGTTCCTGCTCGATGCGGAGTCGCTCGGCGCGGATGAATTCGATTTCGTGCGTCACTGCGTCGAATTCGCGGTTATTGCGGATCTGCCCGCTAAATTGTAGCTCGTTGAGCTTGGTTTCTTTCTCGTTGAGCTCTTGGAGACGAGCGCGCATGGTCGCGCGGAAGTGGACGACGTCCTCGAGAGCCTTCTGCGTTTCCTCGACCAATCGCATGCGCTGGCGGAGTTTTTCTTCGAGCTTTTTGACAAGCTTGGGAAGATCGCCCAGCTCCGCGTGCATGTCGTCGAGCTTTTCGTCAATGTGTGCCAGTCGGGCGATGAGCTCAATGTTCGATGGCATTGTACCGCATTAGGATGTGGTGGAACTTTCGATTTCAATGGCAAGAGGAACTTCGACGTGCACCGGCGATGTGCGCACCGAACTTGCAGTGACGCCAAGCCGAATGCCATGCCGCGCAAGTAGCCGTTCGATAAGCTGGGCGAGAACCCGCGGAACGTGCTGTTCCATCTCGAAGTGCCCAGTATCGAGCAATGCAATGTGTCCTGCTGCGCGGTGGAACGTGTGGTATTTGACGTCAGCTGTGATGAATGCATCCGCACCGCTTTCGATTGCGGCATCGAGGAATGATGCACCGCTGCCAGCGACGAGAGCAATACACTCGATCGTGTCACGTGTGCCGACACTATAGCGCACTGCTGTGCCAAGACGTTCTGCGACCATTCGCACCAGGTCTGCCAGTGGCATCGCTTCCGCAAGCCGACCGACGATGCCGATACCGTAGCCGAGCCGTCCACGCGGCGACGGAAGCAGCGGACGCTCTGGCTTAATCCCGAGCGTATGCGCAAGCGCTGCGTTCGTGCCTTCTGGATGAGCGTCGAGCGTTGTGTGTACAGAGATGATTGCGATGTGGCTGGAGATTGCACGCATGACGCAGCGCCCGACACGATCGAACGGACGTAGCGATTCCAACGGCGAAAAAATGAGCGGGTGAAACGTGACGATGCAGTTGCAACCGCGCTGTTCTGCTTCGTCAAGCACTGCATCGGTGACCTCCAAGCATGTAAGGATGCCACTGATGACAAGCGAAGGTGGCTCGACCTGCACGCCAAGCCGGTCGCTTGCCATTGCTTCATCGCCTGGGAGTTCGATCTCGAGTAATGCGTAAAGTTCTGCAGCGGTCATTGCAGTGCGCTGTGTCGCAGTCTGATGCAAAACTACGGCAGAGCGCGTGCTGCATACCTGGTATGCAGTTCCTCCATGTTCTCCTCTAATAGGTCATCTGCACAATCAAGGCTACCCACCCAAGCGTGGTACCAGCAAAATCTCCGTATCTCGATTCCAGATACGCTCCCGTTAGAAAACCACCGTTGATGCCAATGCAATACATGCGTCGGCCGGAGGATAGTACGCGAAGAGCGATCGCCTGGTTCAAGCCATACCTCGGGGGAATCCGATTGCCCGCAAGTACTCGGCCTTGCGTTTGGAAGATGAGGTTTTTTGTCCCGGCAGTCCAAGTAAGATTGAGGAAGCCCCCATCTCCCACAAACAGAGGTGAGTAGACGTAGTTTGCCCCAAGACTCAATGCGGATGAGTAGAGACTATCCCGGCTAAGACGACGCTTGAGAACAACACCAGCGCTCATGTCGGAAAGAGAGAAACCGGCGATAGCACCTACATCGTAGCCAGGTAAAATACCTAAGTGACCGGAGATATAGCCCGTGGTCAAAATCGGAAGGCTTGCAACCTGCCATGCCATGTCACTTCTCATCGGAGTAACGTCGAACCCAAAAGGCCGATAAAAATTAACCCCACCGACAACACTTGTTTCTCCCGGCGACAGCGTATCTGGATTCTCGAGTGGCACGTACACACCACAGCTCCACAGCAGCCCACAGCAGACGATCGCCGTCGCACGGAGGAGAGTTACGTTCATGGGTGCGTTTCCGCGTGATTACTCGCACGCGGGAAAATACGCAATCAGGTACCTAATTCCAAACGAGTGTTATCCCCAGTTCTGCAAGCTGCTCTGGGGATACTTCCGAAGGTGCGCCATCCATCAGCGAAAGCCCGCTGGTCGTTTTCGGAAATGCGATGACATCGCGGATGTTATCGGTGCCGGTGAGCAGCATAATCCAACGGTCGAAGCCGAGTGCGATACCGCCGTGTGGCGGCGCACCGTACTGGAGAGCCTCGAGCAGAAAGCCGAAACGGCGATGGGCCTCCTCGCGCGAAAATCCAAGAAGTTCGAGCATCCGCTCCTGCAACGTAGGGCGATGGATGCGGATACTCCCCCCGCCGATCTCGTGCCCGTTGCAGACGAGGTCGTACGCTTGCGCACGCACGCGGAGCGGTTCGGTCTCGAGCAACGGGAGGTCATCGTCCACTGGTGCTGTGAATGGATGGTGCCGAGCAATGTAGCGCTGCTCAGCGTGGTCCCACTCGAGCAGCGGAAAGTCCACGATCCATACAAAACGGAAGCTTTTGTTGTCGGTAAGCTGCAGGCGCCGTCCCATCTCGGTCCGTAGTGCACCGAGAATAATCATGCAGCGTTCCCACTCGTCGGCGACGATCAGTGCAGCGTCGCCATCATGAGCGCCTGTAGCGGCGCGTATCTGCTCGATGATACTTTCGCCGAGATGCTTTGCAATTGGCGATTGCACAGTTCCATCGGACCACTTGATCCATGCTAAGCCGCGCGCGCCGTGTTTTTTTGCAAGCTCGGCAAGTTCATCAAGCTGCTTGCGAGAAAGTTGAGCGCCGCCAGGTACGACAAGTGCTGCAATAGTCCCGCTCGGCTGTGACGCAGTAGAGCGAAATACCTCGAACGAACTACTGGCGACGATATGTGTGATGTTTGTTAACTCGAGACCGAAGCGGAGATCGGGTTTGTCGCTGCCAAAGCGGGAGAGTGCCTCCTGCCACGAAAGACGTGGAAACGGACGCTCCACCTCGATGCCGAGTATTTCGCTCCACACACGTGCAGTGAAGCCTTCGATGAGCTCGAAGATGTCCTCGCGGGTGATGAAGGACATCTCGACGTCAATTTGCGTGAATTCGGGTTGGCGGTCAGCGCGAAGGTCTTCGTCGCGGAAACATTTGGCGATCTGCATGTAGCGATCGAAACCCGCAACCATGAGAATCTGCTTGTAGAGCTGCGGTGACTGCGGGAGGGCGTAAAACTTCCCTTTGTGGATGCGGCTCGGCACCAGGAAGTCGCGTGCACCTTCGGGAGTGGACTTCATCAGGATCGGTGTCTCGATCTCCAGAAAGCCCTGCTCAGCAAAGTACCGGTGCGCAATCTGGTACACGGCATTTCGCACGAGGAAGTTGTGCTGTAACGACGGACGCCGCAAGTCGAGGTAGCGATAGCGCAGTCGGAGTTCTTCGCTCGGACGTGGCTTATCGGGATGCTCCAAAATCTCGAACGGCGGAAGCTCTGATTCCGCCAGGATCGTTATCTGCTCTGCCAGTACTTCGACCTGCCCAGTCGGGATGCGGGGATTGGGATTTTCACGGCGATGGACGGTGCCTTCGACCGCGATGACATACTCAATGCGGATGGTCCTCTCAGCTATCTGGCGGACGTCCTCCGGCGAATCTTCCTTGATGACAATCTGCGTGATGCCTGAACGGTCGCGGAGATCGAGGAAAGTAACGCCACCGAACGTCCGATGGGCATGGACCCAGCCGCAGAGGACAACACGCAAGCCGATGTGCTCGGTGCGGAGTTCACCGCACGTATGGGTACGCTTCGGAAATGACATCAGCGGGGGTGAACTGTGCTACAGGGCGGCAAAGATACGCTCGCCGGTCGGGGGAGAATTCTCCGCAAGCAGCTCGCATGTAGCAGCAAGAACATCCGATGCTGCAATGGCATTGACACTTCCGTTCGATACCAATGCACGGTAGGGCGAGCGATAAGGGTACCACGGCAGAAGCCGCTCATCACCACGATGGAAGAGCACAACTGCGGGGACTTTCAGCGCAGCTGCAGCATGTACAATCGAAGTGTCCGGCGTAATCAGCAGCCGTGCGTAGTAGAGCATCGCTGCATAGCGGTGAAATGGTAGGGTTGGCAGCACGAATGCACCGCTTTGCATTGCGATGGCACTGATGGCATCTGCATCATCGCTTGTGCCTCCGATGCCGACTGCAAGAGAGGGAAACTGCTCGTGGATCATCTGCACAAGTTCCCTGTAGCGGCCCCACTCCCATTGGAGCGGGTGGTGGCGTGTGCTGGTGTGGATGAACACAAAGCCGCAGCGCTCTGGATGCTCGAGGAGACCAAGATCGCAAGCAGCACGCGTGATGTCCGATTGAGAAAGTGGGTAGCGGAGATCGAGCTCGGCGGCGGCAGGATCAATTCCGAACGGCAGCAGCAGTTGTGCGATCCGCTCTACGTAGTGGTAGCGCGAGCGATCGAGCAACGGCACACAGTGCGTATATGCCCATGCGTTCTCCTTGAAGATTCCGAAGCGGAACGGCGCGTTTGTTGCGCCAAGGAGCAGTGTGGATGTTGTCGAAGGGTTGTCCATCAGATCAACGACGACGTCGTAGTGCATGCGGCGGAGCATTCGTCGCAAGTGGAGAAACGATGCAACCGTCTTTGCATAACACCAAACGTGATCGCACCAGTGGCGGACTACGTCTGCGAGTGCAATGTTGTTGTGGCTTAGCACGATGTCCATCTGGGCGTGCGGGAATGCGCGACGGAGCATATCGAGAATCGGAGTTGAGCAGAGGACATCATCGATGCGGTCCTGGCGGAGCAGGAGGATGCGTGGCGTCGCGGTGGGGAGGACGTTCCAAGCGGTGGTGACCAGCTCCCCGCGGAAGGGGCGCTGACTCTGGCGCAAGTAGAACCGCCGAATACACAGCTCAAGCTCCTTGAGGCGTTCCCGCATCATCGTCGTTCCGATGGAGGCAAAGTGAGGGAGCCATTAGTCAACTTCGATGAAGTTGCGATATTCACCTGGGCGCCAGCCTGTCCGACGCTCGAGCCAATCACTGAGCGCGACGAGTAACGGTTTCCGCGGGCGTCGCGCTGGGTCGAAGTGCACTGTCCACTGGCGATCGCGCTCGATGCGTGGAAGCATGACCGCAGGATGCGTACCCTCATAGCGTGCGAGCTCGTAGCATCCCTGTGGAAATTCTTCTACGGTCGGAAGATTTTCCTGCAGCCATGCATCGTCGTGGTAGAGGCGATTGAGCGCATAGTGCTTTGCACGCATCGCTCGTGGGTGGCGTACCCAGCCGTAGTGGAAGATGCGCACCTCTGTTTGGCGGGCGCGGAGTTTCCGGATGCGGCCACGATCGTCACGTGTGCGGAAACCTTGTGCATCGCCCCAGGAGAGCACGTTCCCCGTATTCCGAAATGCGCGTATCTCCCGCCGGTACCACTGTCGCCCAACACCGATGTAGTCGTAGCTGCCGTAAAAGTGCAGCCATTGGAACAAGAGTGCTTCAACGTCGGGAGAGCGATCGGCGCGAGCGATCTCTCTGCGGAGCAGATCGTCGTCGTCTTCATGAAGGATCTCATCGGCTTGGAGATAGAGGCACCACTCAAAGCGTGCATGGCGGAGTGCGATGTTTGTCTGGCGTGCAAGCTCAGTTCCGCCTAGGCGGTTTGAGTCATCCCACCGGGTATCGAGGATGCGAAGTTGGGGAATGTCTGCGTGCAGGATTGCTTCTTTTGTGCCATCGGTTGAATCGCCGACTGCGACGACGACCTCATCGCACAGCCGCGCCAGCGTCGCAAGGCACTCGATGAACGGATAGCCGCGCTCGATGCCGTTTCGGATGAACGTAATTCCTGAAATGCGTGGCATACTTGGTTTGAGGTAGCTCGTGCGCAAAACTACTTTGTACGATGTACGGGCGTTGTATTTTCGCACTGCATCATTGCAGGTGCCCGCCACCAGCGGCGGGAGAATAGGGAAGCAGGTGCAAGTCCTGCGCGGTTGCGCCGCCGTAACGGGCGACGATGTGCTCACAATGCCACTGCAGCAGCGTGCTGTGGGAAGGCGAGCACTGAGGATGACCCCGGAGCCGGAAGACCTGCCTGCAATGCTCATCAGTACGCCAGTACAGCGCTGCGCCAACAGCGCGATGAGAGATGCTCTCGCAGGCCACGCGCCTCCAGGGTTTCTCTCCCAACGTTGATTCATCATCTGCCACTTGTTGGCGCAAGTGGGATGTTTCACTTTTCTCGGAGGATCTATGCTTGTGCGATGCTCGTTGCGAGCACTGCTCGCGTTGGTTGTTGCTGCAGTGTTGACAGCATGCGATTCGAGTAGTCCATCAGAACCGCCGGTGACGGCTAAACCGCCCGATAGCATCGCAATTGTGGTCAACCAGGGAACATTTGGGCAGGATAACGCAAGTCTTACCCGGATTGACTTCCGCACCGGTGCTGTTGATGCCGATTGGTTTGCTGCTGCCAATGGCGGACAGAAGCTCGGTGCAACGGCAAACGATATCGCGCTCAAAGGAGATACCGCGTTCATCACCGTGACGACGTCGAAGACGATCGAGGCAATCAACATTCGCACGGGGAAATCGGTCGGACGGATTCAATTGAGCGGGCAAAGTGAGCCGTGGCGTATGACAATCGTCTCGCCTACGCTCGGCATCGTCACAACGACCAACGGCGATGGGATTGCACTGTTCAATCCCTCGACGATTGTGCTACTGGCAACACTTAGCACTGGCCCTGCAACCGAAGGTGTCGCAGTCAGCGGCAATTACGCCTTCGTTGCCAACAGCGGCTATGGCGATCTTGGTAAGAATAAGCCGCATGCCGGCACGATTGCTGTAGTAAACCTTTCGACGCGACAGGTCGAGCGGTATCTCCCCGCAGGACCGAACGTCCGTGAAGTAGTGCTTTCCAGCGATGGGAAAAAGCTCTACGCGTTTTACCAGCACCTTTACAGCCAGCCGGATTCATTGCAGGGAATCATCGAGTACGATGCGCAGACGTTCCAAGAGCTGCGTCGCTGGCGCGGCCGTTACGGTGGCAGTCTCCAGTTTGCCGATGGATCGCTCTACGTGCTCGACTACGATCCGGCAACCTACAGTGCAAAGAACATCCTCAAGTTCGATGTTTCCCAATCAACTGTGACCCCCACGCCGATTCCGCTTCCCTCAGGGGTTACAGCCAATGGATTTGCGATCAATCCCATTGGTGGCGGATTTCTGCTCTTCGATGCACGGGATTACCAGAGCAACGGACGCGTGCTACTGCTCACAAAGAGCGGACAGCTTTTGCGGGAGTATCCGTGTGGTGTCGCGCCGGTGCGAGCAGTGATCTTTTAGCGGTGTGATCCATGCAATGGTGGGGCGGACAGGTCCTTGTGCTGTGTGTTGCGACTGCCCATGTGTTGGCACAGCGTGGGGACTCTGTCCGCTACACGTTTGCGCCTGTGCTAGTGGAAGATTCAGCTCGCGCGGTCGTTCCCGCAGTGCCAACTGCACAGATCACCCGCCACGAGCTTGAGCGTCTTCCGGCTGCAACGGTTGCCGATGCTGTACAAGGTCTGCCGGGTGTTTTCGTGCGGAACTATGGTGGCCTTGGTGGTCTCAAGACAATTTCCGTGCGGGGGGCAACTGCCTCGCAGACAGCAGTGGTGTTGGAGGGGATTCGGCTCAATGCAGTGGCCAATGGATTGGTGGACCTTGGACAATTGCCAACAGCGTTGCTTGAGACCATCACCATCGAGCGCGGGAGCCGCAGTGCGGTTTGGGGGGCGAATGCAGTTGGAGGCACGGTAGAACTTGTGCTTCGCCAACCAGGAGATGGCGTACGCACCCGCGCAGCAATCGGTGCATTTGGGGAGCGAGCGGCTGCGATTGAATCGTCGGTATCCCTCCGAGCGCATACGATCAGCGTCCTTGCCGATGTTCAGTCCTCGCGAGGCGATTACCCGTTCACATTCGAAGAGTTCGGCACGCTCCAGCGCATCAAACGCACCAATGGTGATGCAACACTTGGAAGCGGTGTTGTGCGATGGCAGTGGCGAGCATCTCCTGGTGTGTTCCGATTCACACTCTTTGGGCGATCAAGCGAGCGGGGTGCACCCGGCGCTGTTCTCCAAGGCGCAATTGAAAATGCCGTAGCACGACTTTCCGAAACAGAGTTTCTTGCGCTTGCATCAGCGCATCTCGGAGAAGGCTGGACGATTCGCGCTGCTTTCCGAGCCTTCGATCAGCGCTACCGCGATTCGTTAGCGCGATTTCGCGGACCGAACGGGGCAGACGATCGCTTCATCGCACGCGATGCTGCGGTGGTTATCGAACCTCCTGCAGTGGTGCTCTGGAAGGTGTCGGTCGCACCGAAGCTTGAAGCGTATGCCAATACTCTCCGTGGGGATCTCTACCGTTTCAGGGCGGGATCATCTGCGACTCGTCTGCAGCTGGGGGGCGTAATCGGCGCGCAGTATGCACAGCGGATAGATTCGAGCGCAGCAGTACTCCTTGAATCTGGGGTCCGGGGTGATTTTTATTCGGATGTTCCATCAGCGGTGATTGGCCTTCTCCAGGCGCGGTGGGTGAAGGCACATTTTCCGTTGGCTCTCCGAATGAGCCTGAGCACCGGCTATCGGCCGCCGTCGTTCAACGAGCTCTACTACCAGAACTTTGGTTCGCTCGACATTCGTCCTGAACGCTCGGTGAGCGTCAATGCAGGCGTGAGTTATCAGCATGAAGGTGCGCAGCTCGAACTCGATGGCTTTGCGATGTGGATTGGCGATCAAATCATCGCGGTTCCACGCAGTGCGATTACGTGGTCGGTCCAAAATGCTGGACGAGTTTTTTCGCGCGGTGTGGAAGGAGCGTTCCGGTGGGGAAAACCCCAGTGGCGGCTGAGCGCAGCTGGGACTGTGCAACTGGTAACCTACGACGATCGCGCATCGTTCACATACGGGAAGCAAGTGCTCTACACACCTGCTGTGCTTGGGATGTTCCGCATCGAACGTCAGATCGGGAACGATCTACGAGTGCTCGCACAAGCGAACTACATCGGCACACGCTACACGCAGACAGATAACGCACCACGTTCAGCGCTCCCACCCGTGGGGACGTTCGATCTCTCGGTCGAATGGTTAGTGCACATCGGCGGGGTCCGGCTTGCCGCTACTGGTGAGCTTCTCAATGCACTCGATGCCGAGTATGCAATCATCCGCAACTTTCCAATGCCAGGACGCATGTGGCGTCTGCGACTGCAGGTCGTGCTGGAGTAGGCGTAGTTTTGTAGATAGGTTTTTTCCTGCACACTGAACGATGAACACCACGCGGCGTCGCCAATCATCGCGACGTGCAGAGTCTGCTGCGGCAATCGAGATCGTCGGTGCGAACGTCAACAATCTCAGAAACGTCAGCGTCCGCATCCCGCGCAATCGGTTGACGGTAGTGACGGGTGTCAGTGGTTCGGGGAAATCCTCGCTGGCGTTCGACACGCTCTACGCCGAGGGGCAACGTCGGTTCGTCGAATCACTCTCTGCCTACGCACGTCAATTTTTGGAGCGAAAAGGCCGACCCAATGTTGAGCGGATAACAGGGTTGCCGCCAGCGATTGCGCTCGAACAAAAGCCGCTGGCGCGAAATCCACGATCAATTGTTGCGACGAGCACAGAGGTGTACGACTACCTTCGGCTGCTCTTCGGGCATGTAGGAAAAACGTATTGCCACCAATGTGGTCGGTTGGTGCGGAGGGATACTCCCTCGCAGGTAGCGCGCGATGTTCTCGAATGGGACGAAGGGGAGCGGATTGTCGTGGGCTTCGGGAAAAAGTCGCAGCTCGACGCCGACTCACTTCGCTCGCTGGGGTTTATCCGAATCGCTGATCGGCGGTCGTGGCAGATTTTTCCGCTCGAGGAATCTGGCGCGCTTCTTGCCA
Organism: Chlorobiota bacterium; assembly: GCA_003695605.1. Taxonomy (GTDB): domain Bacteria; phylum Bacteroidota; class Ignavibacteria; order Kapaibacteriales; family NICIL-2; genus NICIL-2. Next base: position 6,191 of record RFIK01000126.1, on the reverse strand, counting down.
GCCCAGAAGCAGTGGTGGTAGTGGACCGGCTGGTGCTGCGACGTTCGGAGGATGAAACAGTGAGCCGATTGACGGAGGCGCTCGAAACGGCATTTGCACATGGGGATGTCGTACTAATCGGGCGGCTCGATAGCGGTGGGGAAACGCACGTATTTACGTCACACTACGAGTGCTCCTATTGCGGCATTCGTTTCGAGGAGCCCGAGCCGCGACTGTTTTCGTTCAATAGCCCGTACGGTGCATGTCCAACATGCGAAGGCTTCGGCAGGACGATCGGGATAGATGAAAGCTTAGTGATTCCCGATCCATCGCGGTCAATTGCAATGGGGGCGGTGCATCCATTTCGGAATCACCCTGTGCAAGCGGAACTGCTTGCAGCAGCACGCCAGAAAGGTGTGCCGACGAACGTCCCTGTAGCAAAACTTTCTGCAGAGCATTACCGCTGGTTGTGGGACGGGGACGAATCGTTCATCGGAATCAACGGCTACTTCAAGTTCCTTGAAGAGCACGCTTACAAAGTGCAGAATCGCATCACACTTGCTCGGTACCGTGGCTATACCCGCTGCCGGTCCTGCGAGGGGTCACGACTTCGGCGTTCGGCGCGGCAAGTGTTTGTGGGCGGGGTCAATCTTCCGACGCTTCTGCGGATGACCATTAGCCAAGCGCACGTGTTCTTCGAGCAGCTCGAGCTTCCACCTGCGGAGCTTGCCATCGTCGAGCACGTTCTCCGGGAGCTTCGCTGGCGGCTGCGGTTGCTCTGCGACATTGGTGTTGGGTACTTGACGCTCGATCGTCTTTCGCACACTTTGAGCGGTGGTGAAGCGCAACGGCTCAACATTGCAACCTCGCTTGGCTCGACGCTCGTCGGTACGCTCTACGTCCTCGATGAACCGAGCATCGGGCTGCACTGGCGGGACACGCACCGATTGATCGCGATGCTCCACCGGCTGCGGTCGTTGGGTAATACGGTCGTCGTTGTCGAGCATGACCCTGATATCATCCGTGCAGCGGATTTTGTCGTTGACATGGGGCCAGGTGCAGGCGAAAGTGGTGGCCATATCGTCGCAACTGGGACGCCGGTGGAACTCCAATCGCACCCTTCCTCGCTAACGGGAGCGTACCTTGCTGGACGCATGCGGATCGAAGCACCTAAGCGCCGAAATCTCCAGCACGACCGTGTGATCACGATTGTCGGTGCGCAGGAGAACAATCTCAACATTGAGCGGCTCGATATTCCACTCGGCGCTCTTGTGGCAATCACTGGTGTGAGCGGATCTGGAAAGAGTACGCTTATCGAGCAGGTCCTCTACGCAAATGCCAAGCGGCATTTTGGAGGTGGTGCGTCGTTGCCGGCGGGCAAATGCCAGGAAATACTCGGGTTGGAGCAGCTTACCGATGTTGAGCTGGTTGATCAATCGCCGGTTGGACGTTCATCGCGTTCGACGCCGGCGACGTACACGAAAGCATTCGATGCAATCCGCGAAGTGTTTGCGGAAACACCATCGGCGCGCGCAGCGGGATGGACGAGCAGCCATTTTTCGTTCAACGTTCCCGGTGGTCGCTGCGAGGTCTGTGAAGGCGCTGGGAGTGTCGTGGTCGAGATGCAATTTCTGCCCGACATCGAAGTGCCGTGCGAGGCGTGCGCCGGCACACGCTACAAGCGGGAGGCACGTTCAATCCTCTACAACGGCAAGTCCATCATCGATGTCCTGGCAATGACCGTTGACGAAGCAGCTACGTTCTTCAAAGGGAAACGGAAAGTTCTCAGTCGCCTGAAGGTGCTACAGGACGTTGGGCTTGGCTACTTGCGCATGGGACAGTCGAGCATGACGCTCAGTGGCGGCGAAGCTCAGCGCCTCAAGCTTGCGTCATACCTCGATGCTGCCAGCAGCGGGCATGTGCTCTACCTCTTCGATGAGCCGACGACGGGGCTGCATCTGCACGATGTCGCACAGCTCCTTTCATGCTTTCGGCGGTTGATCGAGCGCGGGCAGAGCGTTGTAGTCATTGAACACAACCTTCACGTTATCGCAAACGCTGATTGGGTGATTGATCTTGGTCCAGATGCTGGCGACGCAGGTGGTCGCGTCGTGTGCACCGGAACGCCAGAGGAAATTTCCGCCTGCGAGCAGTCCTGGACTGGGAATGCCTTGCGGAAATTCTTTGCAGAGCAGTCCGGACAACTGCGCCGACGGAGGTCACAATGATTTTGCTTGAGCGCTGGGGGCTGATCGAATACCGCCAGGCATTGGAGCGGCAGCGCCAATACGTGCAGGACATTCAAGCGGGCAAGCGTCCAAGTACGCTTGTGCTCTGCGAGCATCCCTCGGTTATCACTATCGGGCGTGCTGGATCGCGGGTTAATGTGCTCTGCTCCGATGATGAGCTGTCGCGTCGCGGAATCGCGCTGGTGGAAACCGACCGCGGGGGTGATGTGACACTGCATAATCCTGGTCAACTGGTTGGCTACCCGATTTTCGACCTCGGTGCATTTCGGCAGGATCTGCACTGGTTCGTCCGCCAGATTGAGCAGTGTATCATCGAAGCGATTCGGCAGTGGGGAATCCAGGGTGGGCAGGTTCCTGGGTTGACGGGTGTATGGATCGAGCAGCAGCGAAAGATTTGTGCGATCGGGATTCGCTGCTCGCGGTGGGTGACCTCCCATGGTTTTGCACTCAACGTTGCTAATGACTTGCGCCAGTTCGAATGCATTGTCCCGTGTGGTATCGCCGATCGCGAGGTTACTTCGATGGAACGGGAGCTTGGCACAGCAGTTGTACTCGAGGATGTGGCCACCGCGGTCGAGCAGGCATTTTGCGCAGCGTTCCGATAACTCTTGCACGAAGCACATCGTTGCTGTATTTTTGCACAGCCAAGCTGGTTAACCTCTAGCAACCGCGTTCCGTGTTGGGGCGCGGAGTAAAAGTGGCTGGGTTTAGTTGAGCTTCTGCTGAAATGCTGTGCGGGAATAGCTCAGTTGGTAGAGCACAACCTTGCCAAGGTTGGGGTCGCGGGTTCGAGTCCCGTTTCCCGCTCGAGATCGGAGTGCTGGCTGTATGCCAGTAGTTCGATCGCGTTTTGCCTCCCTTTTGCTGCATGTCCGGCAGTCACCTTCCCCCCAGACTGTCGGGCATTTTTTTTGAGATGACGTAATTTGCCATCGGTTACATTTCCCTGCTTACTCACATGCTGAATTTCCCTTCACTATTGATCCCGACGGATTTCTCCGAGTGTGCCCACATAGCAGAGCAGTACGGTCTTGAGCTAGCGCGGACGTTTCGGTCGGCGGTGCACTACCTCTACGCTGTCGAGCCAATTGACACGTTTGCAACAATAAACGGCGTGGAGCAAAGCATCTACTTCGATGTGCTCAGCGATCTGCGAGCGACCGCGGAGGAGCGGCTTGCGCAGATGGCTGCATCACTGCAGCAAGAGGGCCTGTCGGTAACGACAGCGGTTCGAGAAGGGCGGGCGTCGGAAGCAATTGTGGAGTACGCGCAGCAGAACAACATCAGTTTGATCTGTATTGCAACGCATGGGCGGAGAGGATTTAGCCACTTGATTTTGGGGAGTACCACCGAACGTGTTGTACGCCGCGCGCCATGTCCGGTCTTTGTGGTACGCGCAGCCAAAAGCTAAGATCACAGTCGCGTCAGGCGCCCAATCCCGAAGCGAATTCCGCTATAGGTCAATGCGGCAAAGAGCACAATTGCGATGGCGGGGTGTAGCTCTTGCCCAATGACAACAAGCGAGATTGTACAGATGAACACGGTGATAGCCAGAAGCACGAATCCGAGGAGAGTTTTCATGCGTGCTCAAGTGATGGTTCGACGTTGCCACCAAATTGTTCGAGTACGGCTACGAGCCTTGCCGAGCGAGGCTCAGGAATGAGTAGATCGAGGATGATACCGCGTTCAGTTTCCTGCCGCTGCTCGACAACGGCGTTGGAGTAAATATACGGCAGTTGATTCATCGCACGAAAGGGAAGGAATACACGCGTGCGGGTACTCCGTTCCACGACGAATTGCTCCATGCGGCGGAGGAGTCGCTGGATGTTATAGCCCGACGCTGCTGAGATAAGCACTGCGTGTGGGTACCGTTCGCGGAGGCTATCTACACTTGTTGTGGTACAACCAGAAAGGTTATCCACTTTGTTGAGGACCAAGAGCTGGGGTTTACTCTCCATGCCTAGCTGCGCCAGTGTTTCTATGACTGCCTCGATGTGGCGATCCAATGCAGGATGCGAGCAGTCAGCAACGTGAATGAGCACGTCTGAATCGGCAGCTTCTGCAAGCGTGCTGTGGAATGATGCAACCAGGTGTGCTGGAAGCTTGCGAATAAATCCTACGGTGTCCGAAAGGAGAACGTCGTACCCCGATGGCAGACGGCACCGACGGACCGTTGTATCGAGCGTTGCGAAAGCTTATCCTCTGCGAGGACGTTGGCGTTGGTCAAAAGGTTGAAGAGGGTGGACTTTCCGGCGTTAGTGTATCCAACCAGTGCAAATCGCACCAAGTGGTCGCGCTCGTTTCGTTGGACGGTTCGCTGGAGCTCGATCTCCTCGAGGCGACGTTTCAAGTGTGCGATGCGCTGTTTGATCAAGCGGCGGTCGGTTTCAATTTGTGTTTCGCCGGGGCCACGTGTGCCGATGCCGCCGTATTGCCGCTCCAGGTGTGTCCACAGCCGCGTGAGCCGCGGATAGAGGTACTGCAACTGCGCCAGCTCGACTTGAGTCTTTGCCTCGAGCGTTCGCGCATGTTGGGCGAAGATGTCGAGAATGAGCATCGTTCGATCGAGGATCTTCACACCGAGCATTTGCTGCAGATTCCGCATTTGGACGGGGGAGAGCCCTTCATCGAAGATGACAAAACTTGCTGCATACTCTCCGACGAGCGACCGAAGCTGCTCGACTTTACCCTTGCCAATGTACGTTGCTGGGTCGAGCCGATCCCGTTCTTGAACAATCCGAAGGGCAATTTCAGCGCCGACGGTGGCGCACAGCTGCTCGATTTCCTCCAGGTATTCCTCGATAAGTGGTCGTTCGGTACCTTTGCGGACAACAGCAACGGCAATTCCCCGTTCGCTCGTTGGTTGTAAGCCATTGCTCGACTGTTGGTTCAAGGAAAGCAGTGTTTGCATGTATCAGACGCGACAGTTCTGCTCGTTGGTGAAACTTCTCGGGGTATTGACGCTGTGGAACTGCGTTTTCGTGCGTAGTCATGCGTGGGCACAAAATACGACCCCACTGGTCATCGAACATGCCGATCAAATGCTCGGATATGAAACCAGTCTCGGTACCGTGCGCGAGCTCAACGGCAACGTTCTGATGCGGCAAGGCACAACCGAGATACGCTGCGACCGCGCCCGTCAGGAGCTCTGGAGCGGCCGTGCAGAACTGGAGGGCAACATCCTGATTACACAAGGCGCAGTCCGCATGCGCATGCAGCGCGGGGAGTACCGATCAACCGAGCGTCGTGCCTGGGGGCAGGGCAACGTAGTCATTGAAGATAGCTCGGCAACACTCCGTGCACCGCTTGGCATCTACGAACTCGATAGCCAGCGTGCGATTTTCTACCGTGGCGTCGAACTGCGCGATAGTGCGACCGCTGTCACAGCCGATAGCATCGTGTACTTGCGTCGAACAGGGGAACGCACCGCATGGAGGAATGTTCGGATTGTGTTCTCCCGCGAACGAACCAGCGTAGAAGGCGATTCTGCATATCAGAACCCGCGCGAGAACGTGGCATGGGTCTCGGGGAGATGTTTCCTCATCGAGTGGGATACAACCGCCAATGGCGACACGCTGTACCTGTTGGCGGAGAGTCTCTTTATGGCGCGCGATACAGCGGCGCAGTACGTGCGTGCACGTGGGAATGTCCGGCTGCTGCGTGGCCCACTGGCAGCGGTGGCAGACACTGCATGGCTCTGGCAACGGGATAGTATGCGGCTGGAGGGCAATCCTATCGTCTGGGCTGATTCTGCACAGCTGAGCGGGAACGTCATTACGGCGCGGCTGCGTCAAGGACACCTCACACGAGTTGTAGCACGGGTGAGTGCCGCTCTCGGTATCGTGGAAGATTCTCTGTCACTGGCGCCACACCAGCTTTTAGCAGAAGCGATCACGCTGGAGTTCGATGGAGATTCACTGCGTGCAGTTTTCGGCAGCCGGAGTGTTCATACACTCTACTTGC
>RFIK01000125.1 GCA_003695605.1 Chlorobiota bacterium | reverse complement strand
GACGTCGTCACCAGCGCAGTCGAATCGCTGCGGGCAAATCCGTTGCGCTCGTTGCTGACGGCGCTCGGAGTTACCATTGGTGTCGCGTTCGTATCGCTGATGGGCTGGGCGCTTGGCAGTCTCGATGCTGCGTGGGAATCCACACTTTCGACGCTCGGGCAGGATATGCTCTACGTAGACAAATGGAACTGGGCCGGTGGTGGAAACTGGCGTTCGGTGATGAACCGCAAGAACATCACCATTGACCAAGCAGAGGAAATTGCTCGCCGTCTCCGTGCAGCAAGCATGGTGTACTTCAGTGCAGATGCGTGGGGCAAGACTGTTGTCCGTGCCGACAAAAAAGCCAGCGGATTAGTGATCGAGGGGACGATGGCACGCTTTGGACTTCTGCCGAGTACGACACTCGCCGAGGGACGATTTTTCAGCGAGATGGAAGAGCAGCATGCTACCGCCGTTGCAGTCATCGGCGATGGTGTCCGCTCAGCACTCTTTGGCAATCGCCCGCCGCTGGGAGAAACCATTCGGATCGAAGGGCGACCATTTGTTGTCATCGGCGTGATGAACAAGCGGGGCACCCTCTTTACGGACTTTCTCGACCGAACGGTGTACATCCCCTTGCCAGCATTCTTCGGACTCTACGGACGCTACAGTCGGAGCGTGACTGTAGCGGTCAAGGCGCGTTCGCCCGAAGATCTCGCTGAGCTTCGCGACGACCTCCGCGGGATTGTTCGCTCGGTCCGGATGCTCTCGCCAGATGCACCCGATGATTTTGCGATCAACGAAGCGCAGGTGTTCCGTGACCAGGTGGCAAATATTCGCATGGTCATCGGGATGGTCGGCATTGGGCTGACTGCGCTGTCGTTCCTGGTCGGTGTCATCGGCATTACGAACGTCATGTTCGTTGCAGTCGTCGAGCGAACCAAAGAGATCGGGATTCGCCGGGCGATCGGTGCACGCCGACGCTCGATCCTGGCGCAATTTTTGGCTGAGGCGACGATCCTCTGCGTTGCGGGGGCACTGGTGGGGATTGCACTCGCAAGCGGGCTTATCGCAGTTGCTGCACTGCTGCTGCGCACGCAGATGGAGTTCCTGCTGCCTTTTGTACCGCTCGATGTTGTTGCTCTTGCGGTTGGTAGCTCGATTTGCGTCGGCGTCATTGCAGGCTTTGTTCCAGCGCTCCGCGCAGCCAGGCTCGATCCAGTTGAAGCACTGCGCTACGAAGCATGACAGTTCGCGAGTACGTTGTCTCGGCCTACGATACGTTTCGCGCGCAACCAGTGCGGACGACGCTGACGCTCGTGAGCATCGCCATTGGTATCGTTGCGATCGTCGGGGCGGGGAGTGCTGCGACGGCGCTTGAGCATGCGCTCACACGTGAGATTGTCGCTTCAGGAAGCTATACGTTCCTCGTTCAGCGAACCCCGAGCATCATCACCAGCGGTGACGCGTGGCGTCGGTACATGCGCCGTCGCCCGATTTCCTACTTGCAAGGGGTTGAGTACAAACGCAGAATGGACGGTACTGGAGCATTGGTGTCGCTCTACAGCTTTACGAGTGCCATGACGATACGCAGCGGCGAGCGACATACCGACCCCGATGTGACGCTCGTCGGTAGCGATGAGAACTTCTTTGCCTTACGGAACTATCGGTTCGCACTCGGACGACCGCTCGTTGCCGACGATATTACCCACGGGCGGATGGTGGCAGTAATCGGCAAAGACGTGCGCAACGATCTTTTCCCCGCCGGGGAGGATCCGATAGGCAAGGAAATTCAGATTCGCAATCAGCGGTTTACCATCGTCGGTGTGCTCGAGCCCAAGGGCGGAATTTTCGGGCAGAGCCAGGATAACATGGTCATTGTGCCGATTCCAGTGTTTGTCCGCACGTATGCGGAAGAGTGGATGTACTCGGTTGCGATCTTCGTTCGTGCGTCGAGCCAAGTAGCGCTCGAAGAGCTGTTCGATGAGAGCATCGGTGTGATGAGGAACATTCGTGGTCTCCGACCGGAGCAGGAGAACGACTTCGAGATCGAGATGCTCGCATCGCTTGCCGACCAACTCGGCACGTTTCTGCGATTTATTGGGCTGTTCGGAGCATTCTGTGGGGCGATTGCGTTACTTGCCGCAGGTGTTGGCATCATGAACATCATGCTCATCAGTGTCAAGGAGCGGACGCGAGAAATCGGCGTTCGCAAGGCACTCGGTGCGACAGTTCGCTCGATCCTCTGGCAGTTTCTCATCGAGGCGGTCGTGCTCAGTCAAGTCGGGGCGTTGGGAGGGATTGCCGTTGGGAGTCTTCTCGGGGCTTTGCTCTCGCGTGTTGCTGGGGTGGAGTTTGTGATTCCGTTCGAGTGGGCAGTGGGGAGTATCGTTGTCTGCACACTCGTGGGCGTTAGTTTTGGAGCGTACCCTGCCTGGCGGGCTGCCAAACTGAGCCCGATCGAGGCGCTGCGGTACGAATGAGCATCCACGACGGAGAAACGTTTGTGCAATCAATAGCGCGGCGGATTGTAGCGCGTCTTCACCCAGCACGCTACGTACGCGATGGCGACTACCGGGACAGTATCAGCGCACTCGTTGCACATGGCATCGGAGGGTTCTGCATTTTCGATGGCACGCTCGACGATGTCAGCGAGACCATCAGGCAGCTTCAAGCGCTTGCGCAGCATCGGCTGCTGTTTGCCATTGATGCGGAGACAGGGCTCCGCATGCGAATCGAGGATGCAGTGGAGTTTCCGCATGCGTTTGCACTCGGGCTGCAAGAACCACACGTGACCGAAGGTGTTGCCAGTGCGATCGCTGAGAGTCTGCGCTCCTTGGGGATTGCGTGGAACTTTGCGCCGTGCGCAGACATAGCAAGCAACCCGCGCAATCCGATTATCGGGATCAGAGCATTCGGAACCGAAGCGCCGCGCGTTGTCGAGCACGTCCGCGCGTGGATCCGTGGACATCAGCGCGAGGGTGTCGCCGCGTGTGCGAAACATTTCCCCGGCCACGGCGATGCAAGCACCGATTCGCACATCGAGTTGCCAATCATCACTGCACGTGCTGATGAGCTGGTTGCGCGCGAGCTTGTGCCTTTCTATGCAGCGATCAAGGAAGGCGTTCGCTCGGTGATGGTGGGGCACTTCGCTGTTCCAGCCCTCGATGGGAGTGGACAGATCGCGTCGCTATCGGGAGGCATTGTCCGTGGATTGCTACGGGAACGTCTGGGGTATGGAGGCATCGTGGTGACCGACGCGCTCGACATGCGGCCAATTACCCAGCGCTATTCAAGTGGTCAAGCGGTCACGGCTGCGTTTGCGGCGGGATGCGACGTTGCGCTCGTGCCCGCTGATGCGCACGAAGCGATTGAGTTTGCCGAACGTGCACATCGCAGCGGGATGCTTTCCCTCGAGGAGCATCGCGAAGCACTTGCGCGGCTTGATCGGCTCATCGAGGATTTCGCAGCTTATCCACGCACGAGCATTTCACAGAGTGAGCATGCACAGCGAGCGCTCGAAGCGGCAGCAGGTGCGCTCCGTCTGGCAGGCGATCGCAGCGTCCTGCCGCTAACGCAGTACGCACACATTGCGGCATTTGCCCTCGTTGAACCAGATTCCCCGCTCGATGCACCGACGGAATTCTTCCGCTACCTTGCGCAGCTCTACGATGGGAACATGGACGTTGCATTCATTTCGCGTGAGATCGAGCAATCAGACGTCACTGCACACGCTGAGGCGATCGCACAGGCGGAGTGCATCATCGTTGCGGTGTTCGAGCGTCCGCGGGCGGGGCGTCCGCTCTCGCGGTGGGACGATCGCAGTCTTACCGATGCGCTCGATCGCTTAGCGGAGGGGAAGCGGCGAGTGCTTCTCATCGCCGGAACGCCTACGGTCGAGCTCGCGTGGCGTTCTGATGCTGTGCTCTGGACATTTTCCGACAGTAGTCCCTCCTGTGCAGCAGCAGCGCTCCTATTGAGCGGAAGAATCGGTGGTGACGAGGCGGACTAGGACGGTTAACGTCCATGGACACTGCTCGTGACGTTCGTGTGTGGGGTATTTGCGAACTCGAATGTCGTCGCTCGAGACCCTCCGAAGTCGAGGGATTGGAAAACGACGTTACGCTTTGCCTTACTCCTTGAATGCGGGCGGCGACCAGCCAGGACGTTTCCAACCGACGAGCTCGATGTCGGCGCTCCCCAAGTAAAGTTTCATTTTTGCTTTGATTGGAATGCGTGCATCATCATCGCTGAACCACCCCTCGAAATACCCGGTGACGCCGTAGACGCCCGTCCAGTTTGCCTCGCCATCGAAGTACACCGTCCGCACTGGATAGGAGACAGCGTCAATCGTTGAGGGAACGACCTTGCCGGTAAAATTGATTTTCGTCCATGCAGTATCCTCGCGGACGATCGTAGGAATCCATGCAGTGCGTTTGCTGTAGAGGAGCTGCCGTGCAGCGTAGAAGATCGTCAGCCCATCAACGTACTTCCGTGTGATCTGGAAGGCACGCTCGTCGGTCTTCTGGCGATCCATCCACGTGGCTGTCGTAATACGGCGTTGATCGTAGTCGAACGTGTATTTGGTGTACTCGCCGCTTTCCTTGTTTTGTGCCACAAATTGCAGTGAGGCAAGTGCAGTGGGTTCCATCCAGGATTCGTAGATGACGTGGAGCGAAAGAAAGGGAATTCCTGGGCGAGAATCAATGAACGCTTTACACTTGACCGCTGGCTTGCCGAGCGCCTCCTGGCGCCCTTCGTTGACTAATCGAATTGTGCCCAATTCGATGCCGATGTACGAGACGCGATAGGTCAATTCTTCGCCAGGAACGAGGACCTGTGCCCTTCCGACGATAGTGGCAAGGGCAAATAACAGAGCAACTGACCGCAGTGCCATAAGAGAGGTTGAGGGGGAATACTGTGGAGGTAACGGATAGCATGCGTGGCACGTGCCTGCCTTTAGTTGAGCCGAGCAATCCGGGCAGCTTCGGGGAGTAGCTCGATTGCTTTCCGCAATTGGCGGTCAACCGGCATGTACACGAGCGAGGAGCCGTTGCTGCCGAAGAGTCCATATGCCACGCGTGCTTTCAACTCGGTGCGGATGAATTCTTCGTCTTGCTTGTAGAGCTGTTCGTTCCATTCGATACCTTTCCGTTCTGCCAGTGCGCGCAGCCCCGCGATCATCTCATCGCCGACGGTGAACTCCTTGGCAAAGCGGTAGATGTCCTCACCGAAGCGTTGATGGAGCTCAGCGCTGTGGAGCTTGAGGTACTCGTTGGTGACGTACTCGAAGAAGACACCCTTACTTCGAAGCTGGCGGCTGAAGGAGTTGATTGTGTCGCTCTTGACGAAGTAATCCGGTGTGATTCCGCCCCCACCGTACACTTTCCGTCCGCTCAATGTCCGGAAGACTGGACGCGTCGAATCAACTTTTTCCGATTCGTGCGTGATGTTTGCTTCGTCGTCGAGTTCAATGCGTCCTTCGCCGCGGTAGTACTTGTCCTTGTCTTTGTACGGGCGTTGGATGAGGCGCCCTGAGGGCGTGTAGTACCGCGCGATAGTCAGCCGCAACCCAGAGCCATCGCCCAGTTCGTATTGCCGCTGGACCAAGCCTTTCCCGAAGGATGTCTCTCCGACGATCAATCCGCGATCGAGGTCTTGCAACGCGCCAGAGACGATTTCACTGGCCGAAGCCGAGCCGCCGTTGATCAACACGACGACCGGAGTCTTCTCCAACGAACCACCGCTGGTTGATGTGTAGACCTCCTCGAATTCTGGGCGCCGTGCTTTTGTGTACACAATCTTATAGCCGGCGGGGATGAACTCATCGGCAATGAGGCGGGCTTGGTCCATGTAGCCGCCGGGATTATTCCGCAGGTCGAGCACGAGCCGCTTCATACCTTGCTGCCGCAGCTTGGCGATGCCGTCCATGAACTCTTTGTACGTCGTCGCTGCAAAACGGTTGAGTGAGATGTAGCCAATATCGGTGCCCGGCACCATGTAGGTAGCCGAGACGCTGTAGAGCGGGATCTTATCGCGGGTGATAACAAAGTCGAGCAGCTTCGGTTCGCCTTCGCGTTTGATGCTCACGGTTACGACGGTCCCTTTCGGGCCACGCAATTTTTTCGGCACATCCTCGCGGCTCATACCGACGGCATTTTCTCCGTCAATCTTGACGATTTTATCGCCCGGCAAAATTCCGAGCTTCTCCGATGGTCCTCCTGCGATCGGGGATACAATCGTGATCGTGTCGTTGATGATGTCGAACTCCACGCCGATACCTTCGAAGCTCCCACGGAAATCTTCCTCGACGCGCTTCATTTCCTTCGGGGGAATGTACACCGAGTGTGGGTCGAGTTCCGCGAGCATTCCTTTGATGGCTGCTTCGGTGAGCTTTTGGGTGTCCACCTCCTCGACGTAGTTCTTTGCAGCCATGTTCAAAATGGTGCTGAACTTCTCGACCTGATCGTAGATACTGTCACCGGACACTACACGGGAGGTCAGCAGACCGCCGATGACAATCCCGAGGACAATTGCACTGACAACGTAAAATGCAATGCGCCGCTGCATGGGCTTTACCTACCTCGATGATGACGACCACGACGTGCTACCGGGGAATCCGATAACGTTCGAGAGCGCAAGACGGAAAGCTGCGCGCTTCGATTGCATCAACGCTGGCGGTGAACTGTGACCACGTATCGCTGGGGTGCTGCATTCGACTCGATGTCCAGCTCGACGGTACCGATACTATCGCGCCAATCGCGGGTATTGATGTGCACGAGAATTTCCCCCACCTCGAGCGGATAAATGGGATTGCTGAGCACGGTTGCTGCAGCGCACTTGCACGAGGGAACAACCCTCCGAATCTGGAGTGGCTCTCCACCCCGGTTGAGCACCTGCACGCGGCCGTGGGCAAAGCCAGCTGAATCTGCATGAAGTTCCAGCTTCGGCGGCACCAGTTGTATTACAGGTCCCGTCTGCGAGCCGATGATGAGCGCACATGCAATGAATACATTCCGCATTGCGGTTCTCCGTACGGTCCTCACACGCATGATACAAATCTACTGCGTATTGCAAAACCTTTGCAGGATGTCACCACTGCCATTTACTATTTTCGCCCGCGCGGAACGCAGTGCATCGAGATGCGCTGCACGCGCCATGTACGATCTTCCACGGAGGGCTACAGCCTTCGGCTCATACCGATTCGTTCCCCTCGCAGATGGCAATGGAGCCTTTCGGCGCTCGCCAGCCTCGATCAACGGCGGACGCGTCCTGGTGCTCAACCAAAGCTACGAGCCAATTCTCATTTGCAGCGTCCGCAAGGCTTTGCTCCTGCTGCTGCTCGATAAAGCAGAATTGGTCGAAACGCGCAACGGATCGCTCATCCGCTCGGTCCGGCATGCATACCCCTACCCAAGTGTTATTCGACTGCATGCGTACATCCGGATGCCGTACAAAAAGGTGGAGCTTTCGCGGCGGAACATTCTCCGCCGGGATGGATTTGCTTGCCAGTACTGCGGGACGCGATCAGCACCGCTGACGATTGATCACGTCATCCCGCGATCTCGCGGTGGGGGAGACACGTGGGAGAACTTAGTCACCGCATGCATCCCCTGCAACAATCGAAAAGGAAATCGCACACCTGAAGAAGCAGGCATGCGACTTCGGAATGTTCCACGCAAGCCGAATCACATCGTCTTCCTCCGCAACTTCATGGGTTCAGTCGAGAGCGAATGGCGCCCTTACCTCTTCGCCGACTGAGTGCGCGGATCGAGGCTCTCAAGGAGAATTGGCGCACCTCCCGACCGAAGGGATTCCACAATTGCAAAGGTTGCGAGTGTTACAGCGCGCAACTGCTCGTAGGGAATCGGCATTGGTGCACCGCTGGTGACTGCCGCAACCGTTGCCTGGAGTTCTTCGCGGTGTCCTTTCCCTGCGCCGAAGCGATAGCGGCGGACTTTCCCATCCCGTGCCAGCCTGATGCGGCGGAAATTCTCCAGTACTGCGCTCCGTTCTTGGCATGATACTTCGCACCATTCCTTTTCGATTGCGCGGTCGCCGTTGCTCCAATACTCCAGTGTCCCGATCGAGCCGTCGGCAAAGCGAATGAGCGCCGAAACGGTATCGTGCAGAACACCGGGCGCAATGGGCGGGAGGGCGTAGGCAACAACTTCCACTGGCAACGACCCTGTCAGAAACACCATGACATCGAGTGCGTGACAGGCTTCGCCGATGATGCGTCCGCCCTGGGCGGGATCTTGGATCCAACTCGTCGGCGGGACTGCACCTGCATTGAAGCGGTAACATAAAGCCATTGGTGCAGCCCGATGGGCGAAGTGCTCTGCAATTGCACGGACCGCAGGGCTAAAGCGCCGGTTGAACCCAACCATGACACGCTCGCCCCAGTGAGCAACGCGGCGGTCAATTTCTGCTAATTCTTCCGTCGTGCGGCAGAGTGGCTTTTCGACGAACACAGCCTTCCCTGCATCGAGTGCAGTGCAGACGTACTCGGCATGCGTATCGTGCCGCGTTGCGCAGACAACGAGCTCGACGCGCGGATCAGCAATGACTTCGCGGACATCGGTAGTACTCCGACGGAAACCGAAGTGCCGTGCTGCGCTGTGTGCACTAAGTGGTGAACGCGTGGCAAGCGATTCCAAGCGTACCCCGAGCGTGCGGAGAATGGGAAGCAGCGTGCTCTGAGCGAACCCTCCTGCGCCGAGAAAGCCGATTCCAATCGGTGCGGTGACCCGCTGCGATGGGATGGGGTATTCAACGGCGCGTGTGGCTGGGAATTCTTCTATCTCTGGGTAGCAGAGCAGCACGCCGAGGAAGTGCTCCGCGCCAGGCTCGCTGATGAGCTGGTAGGCACGCTCGGCCTGCTCGAATGGAATTCGGTGGGTAGTCAAGTGCTCGATGGTGATTGTCCGGCGTGCAAGTGCATCGAGGAATGCTGCCATGTTCCGTTGCTCCGTCCAGCGGACGTAGGCGAACGGATAGTCAACGCCGCGGTCTTCGTAGAGCGGGTCGTAGCGTCCGGGTCCGTAGCTTGTCGCAATCTTGAGTTCGAGCTCCTTTTCGTAGAACGGCCCGCGGGGGACATTCATTCCGACTGCACCGACGACGACGATTGCAGCTTTTTTCCGTGCGGCAGCGATGGCAAGTTCGAGCGGTGCATTCGATGGCGTCGAGGCGGTGATGATGACGCAATCGGAACCGTAGCCGTCGGTTGCGCGCATGATAGCAGGAAGGCTGCTGCGCTCACTGGGAAAGACTAGATCGCAGCCACTTGCACGTGCTGCATCGAAGACCTCAGGGCGGATGTCCATCCCAATCACCCGGCAGCCATTAGCCCGAAGGAGAGCGCACGTGAGCTGTCCCAAGAGCCCAAGCCCGATGACGAGCACCGTCTCTCCCAGTCGAGGTGATGCTTGGCGAATGCCCTGGAGCGCGATTGCACCGAGCGTGGTGTACGCTGCATCGTCGAAACTGACGCTCTCAGGAATGCGTGCGACAAGGTGCTTCGGTACGGCAATGTACTCGGCGTGGTGTGCGTACTGCGCGCCAGCACATGCGACGCGATCGCCAGCAGCATATTCTGGACAGCGCGACTCCACAACGACACCAGCGGCACTATAGCCTAACGGGCGGTATGCATCCAGCCGCGCGCGGATGGTCGCAATCGTTGCACCGATGCCATTGCGGCGGAGCATGTCGAGGACGGTGCGGACCTGGTCGGGATGCTTGCGTGCACGTTCAAGGAGTGATTGTTTGCCCGATTGTAGACTTGCACGCTCGGTCCCGACGCTCACTAAGGAGCGCACGACGCGGACAAGGACAGCTCCCTCGCCGCACGTCGGGAGTGGTACGTGCTCGAGCGAAACCTTGCCGCTCTGGAGATGTTGTGCAATTTGTCGCATCATGGCAGCAAAAATAGCCGCTTCTGCCCGAGGCAGAGCTTGCTGAGTGCGAACGGGCAGCCACGAGCACCGTCTTTGTGCTTACCACTCGATCGCGCCAGCAGCGGCACGTTCACGGCTGGCGATCAGTTCGCGAGCGGCCTCGACACGCTCCCAAACATTCCAGAGCAGAACCCCCCGCACGATGCCCTCGCGGCAATAGTACACAACGCCTTCTCGGTACGGCTCGCGCCAGTCCTCGACGATCTCGAGGCGGGAATCGAGCAGCCCGACAGCTTCGTAGCCGAACTCGAACAGGTCCGAGTAGAACATCGGCAGGTACTCGTAGCGGCGGGCAGAGCCTGTCATGTTTTTCCCGGCGATCGCACCTTGAGTAAGTGCATTGTCTTCGTGTTCGACGCGGATGCGTTCGCCCAGCGGTGAGCAGTAAAAGTTGACGACATCCCCTGCTGCATACACGTCAGGGTGCGAGGTGCGGAGGTATTCGTCCACGACGATGCCATTGTCAATAGCCAATCCAGCATTGGATGCAAGCTGCGTGGCAGGTTCAATTCCCAATCCGGCAACGACGGCATCTGCCTCGAGCGATGCGCCACTGTTAGTAAATGCACGCCAACGGCTGCCATGCCGTTCCAAATGTGCAACTGTTTCGCCGGTACGGACGGTGACGCAGCGTGCTCGGTACTGCTCGGTAAGGAAGCTCGAAAGAGCAGTTGGAAACATTCGTGCGCCGATCCCATCTTCAGGGAAGAGCATTGTGACG
>RFIK01000124.1 GCA_003695605.1 Chlorobiota bacterium | reverse complement strand
CGTTCAACGCTGCGAGTACCGCTCAGCGGCAGCTTTGCGCGTGTAACAACGACTGTCGAGCCAGACAAGCAAACACTCGGGATCCTTGAGCCATGCTCACCGCTCCAGCAGGTGGTGTTCGTCTTTCGCACGCACGGTTTGCTGGGTGATACCCTTCGCCTGCGGCAAGCGCCCTCGCGATCTGCTTGGCGTATACCACCAGAGGTGGAGCAGGTGGTGGTGGCACCGAATGATTCGACGGCTGTTGCAGTAACGTTCGATCCGTCGCAGGGAGTCGTCGGTCTGTCAGGTGTTGAGCGCTTTGTGTGGGAAAGCATCGTCTGTCCTGCTGAGCTTCGAGCAACGGTTGAGTACACCGTCCTCCGTCCGCGACTTGCCTATGATCCGACGCTGCTGCAATGGGATGCTGCCATGCAGAATAGCACGACGGCGGAGGTGATTCGCATTTGGAATCCTTCGCCAATCGAGCGTGCACTTGTTGGTTACGAAGTCACAGTGATCGAGGGTGCAGCCGATGTACAACTGCACGCAGCACTGCCACAGAGCATCGCACCGGGGCAGGAATACCAGCTCCGCATTGCACTAACGCCACGGCAGGTTGGCCCGTATCGTGCGCTGGTGCGGTTGGTGGAGCGGTCGGCATGCGTAGATACCACAGTAATTGAGCTTCGGGCGAATGTCGGGCAAGAGCTCTACCGCGCACGTCTATCGATAGGGGTGCATGCGGGGTTAGTTGGTGATACGCTCCGCGTACCTGTGCTACTGAAAACGCGCGATAGCAGTGCGGATGCGCTCTGGCGGGCCAATCCTGAGGCGATCGGTTTTGCCGTACAGTTCAATGATTTCGTCCTCGAGCCTCTTTCTGCGGTGGCGGGAGATCCGCCTGTATCAGTGCTGATGGAGGTCGAGCCTGGGATGCTGCGTGTTCGAGTGCCGCGCGAGGCAGTCCGCCTGCTCGGAGCAAGCGATACACTTGCGGTGCTGTACCTGTGGGGGTTGCAGAACCCACCCCTGCGGTCAGAGCTTCACTTTACGCGCTCATGGGCGGAGACCGAAAAGTCCTACCTCATCGAGCATGATGATGGGATGGTCGTTCTCGAAACGTGCGTGCCGTGGATGAAGGTTGTTTTCACCAGCGGCGTGCGACTTGCAGTTGTGCCGCATCCGATCGAGCAGGGAGAGGCTGCTGCCGTGAGGGTCGAAACTGATGAGCCGATGCGCGTGCGGTTAACACTTGTTGACGCACGCGGTGGACAGCAGTGGGCGGAGACGATCCTTGCCTCCAGGGCAGCGGCGGTGCCGCTTCCAGCCAGCCTGCCGAGCGGCTTCTATATCCTGCGTGTGGAACATGAGCGTGGCCAGGTCGTGGGGATTCTGCCACTTGTGGTTGTGCGGTAGTGCTCAATTGCGTGTGCCATGGATTGATTGGCAGGTCGGATGAAGCACTCACAGAAAGCACTGTGATTCTGGTCGGTTTCACGCGCCATGGGGGAACAAGCGGTCGCCGCGTGTATCGCTTCCTCAAGCAGTAGCATCGAGCTCTGGAGCACTTCACTGCTCCGAGTGCGGGTAGAGTGGCGGGCAAATGGCAGGCACCCTGCCATACTTCATGGGCTGGGAACATTCCCCAGCGGGTAGAGTCTAAGCGCCCGCAAGCTCCTCCTACCCACACCATCAGCGGGGCGCTCTCTAGTCGTGAGCGCTCCGCTATGCTTTTGAATCCATCCCACGGGGAATGCATCACATTGGGTGGAAAATGAGACAGTGTTCTCCATATTTTTGCTGGCGTGATGCACAACGTGCATCGAACGATTGTTCCATCACTGTGTGCGGAGGGTTGCACAATGCAGGAGCAACAGGAGCGGTTTATACCGAAAGGCGCAATCGCCTTCTTTGCCACGCTGGTGGTGTTCTACGCCATGCTGTGGCTGACGATGTATGCTGAACTGTTGGGACGGAGGTAGCCATGGACCGTATCGAAAAAATGGTGATGGCTATCGCCATCGTGCTTCTTGTGGTCTTTTTCGGTGCGATTGTTGTCGCGGCGACAAGCTACGGCGTTGATGTTCCGACGTGCATTACAGATCGGAAGCCGTTTGTCGAAAGCGCTCCACCGTTCAAGACATCCGATCAGCCGCTTCGCTACGAAGTGCACACGGTCGCGCGGATGTGGATGTTCGATCCACCAGAGATTACTGTCCCGCCTGGTGCGGAGATTGATCTTTACCTCAGCTCCGCTGACGTCGTGCATGGGTACCACGTCGAAGGCACCAACACAAACCTGATGGCAGTACCAGGTGCGGTAACATATACGCGATTGAAGTTTGACCGGGAAGGTACGTACCGTGTACTCTGCCACGAGTACTGCGGGACGGCGCATCACCTGATGGTGGGAACGATTGTAGTGTCTCATCGTGCGATGGAGGGCGAGCAATGAATGCAGCGTTGAAGCTTCCCGTTGAGCCGTGGGCCCGACGGCTCGTGCTGCTGGAAATTGTGCTCCCAGTCGTTCTGCTTGTGCTGGGTATTTACGCTGGGTTGCTGCAAGTACTCTTCCGCGCAGGCGTCATTCAGGCTGCGGAGTTCTGGGGGTGGGAGTACTACCAGGCGCTCACGCTCCATGGCGTTGTCAATGCGATCGTCTTCACCACGTTCTTCGCCGTGGCATTCGGGAATGCACTGGTGCCGTATGCGTTGGGCATGAAGCTGCCGTTGCGGTGGGCATGGGTGTCGGGCATCGTGATGATTGTCGGCACGCTGATGGCTGCGTGGGCAATACTAGCGGGCAAGGCATCGGTGCTCTACACGTTCTACCCGCCGCTGATGGCGCATCCGCTCTTTTACATTGGAGCGGCATTACTCATCATTGGCTCCTGGATTGCATTCTTCAATTGGATCCCGCTCTATCTCCGCTGGCGGCGCGAGCATCCTGGCGAAAAGACGCCGCTGGCGGTTGTCGGCATGTTCGCAACGTTCATTGTTTGGCTCATCGCGACGGTGGCGGTCGCGATCGAAGTAGTGGTGCTCCTCATCCCCTGGTCGCTCGGCTGGACGCAGGAGGTGAACGTGCCGCTGGCGCGCATGCTCTTTTGGTTTTTCGGGCATCCACTGGTGTACTTCTGGCTGCTACCAGCCTACACGATGTACTACACGATGCTGCCGCGTCTTGGTGGCGGCAAGCTCTACTCGGACAAGGTGGGGCGGATGGTGTTCATGATGTTCATTCTCTTTTCGATTCCAGTTGGTGCGCACCACCAGTTTGCCGAGCCAGCAGTTAGTTCTGGGGCGAAGCTGCTCCATTCCTTTTTGACCTTCGCGGTTGCACTGCCGAGTTTGCTGACCGCGTTTACCCTTGCAGCCTCGCTCGAGCATGGTGCACGCCAACGCGGCGCACACGGACTATTCGATTGGATCGTCAAGCAGCCATTTTTCAGCACAGATGGGTGGATGTTTTCGTACCTGATCGCCGGTCTGGTCATCTTCATCATGGGCGGGATTTCAGGGATCATCAACGCGTCGTACTCGATGAACCTTCTGGTGCACAATACAAGTTGGCTGCCGGGGCACTTCCACCTCACTGTTGCTGGTCCGGTACTGCTCGCATTTTTAGGGATGAGCTTGCATCTGCTGGCAACCTATACAGGCAAAGCGATTCGGCTCAAGCGATTGGCTGTTGCTGTACCGTACCTATGGCTTGTCGGCGTGTTCATCTTTTCGTGGGGTATGATGCGTGGAGGACTGCACGGAGAACCGCGGCGTACAAATCTCGGCATGTCGTACCTCAACCCGGATAGTCCATTCTACAATCCTGAGTGGAAACTCTACGTGACCGTCGCGATGATCGGCGGCATTATCATGACGCTGGCGATGATCGCATACTTCACCGTATTTTTTGCGACGGCATTGCGGTCCCGCACGCAGCAGCCTGCCGCAGAGTTCCCACTGTCGGAAGCATACCACGATGAACCTGTCGGTGCACTTGCGAATCTGCGTCCGTGGGTAATCACTGCTATCGTGCTCATCGTGATTGCCTATACACCAATGGTGCGGGATGTGATGCGGGGTACATTTTCGAATGCCCCTGGCTATGAGCCACACAACCCAGCACCTGTCAATCAAATCGAACAGCTCGACACCTCACCGTGAGCAACGCTGAGAGGATTTGCTGGAACGTTTTCCTTGTTGCGATTGGGCTGCTCTTCGGGTGCAATGGTCAGCAGCCGCCGAGGAGCAGCCCATTGCAGGCAACGGACGGGCGGACGTACAATTTCCCTGCTGACCTTCGGGGGAAGGTCGTCGTTGTCAGCTTCATCTATACCCACTGCCCGGACATCTGTCGGATGACAATCGGGCGAATGCTCGAAGTGTGGGGAAAAGTAGGAAGCGATACTGGCATTGTCTTTGCCACAGTCACACTCGATCCAGCACGTGATACGCTCGGAGCACTTGCCGACTACGCTGCTGTGTGGGGAATTCCGTCTGGACGCTGGCTACTGTTGACCGGAACGATTGCCGACGTCGAACGTGTTCATGCAGCG
>RFIK01000123.1 GCA_003695605.1 Chlorobiota bacterium | reverse complement strand
TTCAAGCTGCACAAGTTCGTCTCCGACAAAATCATCGCCCATGGCCACGACTACCGAACAGGTGTTGTGTACACCACCAATCGCCGCGTGTGGGAATGGGATGATGCATTCCGCGAGCGACTCCGCAAGCTTTCAGTCATCGGCATTGACATGGAAACAGCAACGATCTTCATCGTCGGCCACGCAAACGAAATCTCCCGCGGAGCTCTACTGCTCGTGTCAGACATTCCGCTGATGCCGGAGGGGGTCAAAACAGCCGACTCCGACCGCAAAGTCACCGAACAGTACGCTGATCTCCACCTGCAAATCGGCATCGAGGCGATGACGGAAATCGGCGATAAGGGCGAGCCGATCAAACACTTCCGCTACTAAGGCAAATTCGTGTATTTACAAATTTTGACCGCGCGTTGTATTTTTGCATCGCCAACACCCTCTCGTCGCGATGCTCGGCAGCATTCTCCTGACGTCAGTCCTCGTCGGATTCGATCTTGTGGCACAGCCGATGCCCAACGGCTTGAGATCCCCCGATACGGTTTCGTACCAAACGAAAGCGATCGTTGTGACAGGAACGCGGGCAGAAACCCCCATCGAACGAGCACCGGTGCGAGTTGAAGTTGTCGGTGGCGAGCAGGTCCGCGGCACTGCAATTTCAACTGTCGGTGAGCTACTGCGCGAACAACCGGGTTTGCTCATTGCCCCTGGCAGTGTGCGAACCGGTGTTCAGATGATGGGCCTCAGCCCGGACTATACGCTCATTCTCGTTGACGGACAGCCGCTTACTGGCCGTGTTGGCGGCGTACTCGATCTTCAGCGGCTATCGGTTGGCAACATTGAACGCGTCGAGGTGGTGCGGGGGCCCCTGTCGAGCCTCTATGGCGGCGACGCACTCGCGGGTGTCATCAACATTATCACCCGCTGTCCGGACGAAGGCTGGCATGGGCGAGTGTTGGGGCGCTACCTCTACCGTGGTGCTTCAGAACTGCAAGCCGAGCAGCTCTACGGGTCCGATGCACTCGAGGCTGGTTTGCTCGGCGTAGTGCGAGGCACACCGGCATTCGGTATCGCACAAGATACCAACCAATTCCCGTACCCTGCAAGCAACGACTACACGCTCAGTGGGCGACTGCGGTGGATGCCCTCATCTGCGTTCCGCGCGACAGCATCGGCACGCGTTTTCGCAAGCACAACACGCGGGGAGCTTCTCCAGGCACAAGCAGGCGATGTTACCACCGTCAACGGGTCGCTCGGCATCCTCGATCGCTCGCTTGGCGGTGGCGTCGAATGGCTCAGCACGTTCGGGCGAGTTACCGCGCAACTGTATGGCACTGCATACCGCGAAGGCTACACCTTCGCTGCAGTATCCCAAGCCGCAACCGATAGCACAGATTCTTTCGAACGCCAGACAGGACGGGTGTTCGTGCAGTACGATCGAATGGTCTCGTTACGCAACCGAGCAATGGCGGGGGTAGAACTGCTCGACGACAACGCTGGCGGCAGCCGTTATCCTGATCGGCCGTTCTACCGCACCCTTGCTGCGTTTGTGCAGTGGGAAGGTAATCCAAACGACAAGCTCTCTTACGCACTCTCGCTCCGATCCGATTGGACACGTGCATTCGGCGTGCCACGGTCTGTAATGCTTGCTGGCCTGCCGTTGCTTCCCCGTCTTTCGGTGCGCTACGCACTCTCATCCCGCATCGCACTTACTGCAACAGTCGGCGAAGGCTTCCGAGCACCAGACGTGCGCCAGCTCTACATTCGCTTCAGTCCAGCAGGTGCCGGGTATCAATTGCTCGGTGCGCGGATGCTCGGACGTGACCTCCGGCCCGAACAATCACTTTCGCTGATGGCAGGCACAACCATTGCATTCGATACTCTCGCGCTCGGCAATGTGCCATTCCACCACGTGTTCTTCGATGCACTGCTGTTCTTCAATCGCGTTCGAGATTTGATCGAGTACTACCCGTACCAGCAAGTTCCACTGGTGTTTACATATCGGAATGTCGCTGCAGTACAGACGTATGGCCTGCTGCTGATGGCCTCCTCGAACATAGAGCTTGGGCAACACCGCATCTCCGTGCAGGGGTCATACCAATGGCTTGCAGCCTACGACGAGCGTGTGCTCGATGCTATCGCTGCTGGGACGGCTGGCTACTTGATCTCCTCGACAGGCGAGTTCCACCGCCTCACGCGGAGCGAGTACTACGGCTTGTGGTACCGGCCATTCCATTCCGGAACTCTTCGCCTCCTGTGGGACATTCTTCCATGGAACGTACGGACAAACCTCCGCGCGCAGTATGTCGGAGCGTTCGGTGATCTCCAGCGCGCATCGAATCCGGACATTTACAGTGGCACACAATATCTTGGACAACTGCTCGATACTCCAGCTGAGCTCGTACCAGGTTACTGGCTCGTCAACATTGGCATCGAAACGCAAATTCCACTGGCACCAAGCAACACCAAACTCACCATTGCCGTCGGCCTCAATAACGCACTCGACGTCGTTCAGCCACGGTACGTTCCGAGCTTGATCGGGCGACAAGGCTTTGTCTTGTTCGGCATTGAATGGTAAACAGCTTGCCGAGTTGATAGGGTACACTGCACAGGGGCATGGAGGAGGCCACCGAGTCACTCGGTAGGATGTGCAAGCAGCCACAGGAATCGCTCCTGTGGCTGCTTGTGCGTTGGTTCGGGAGAAGTGCTGAGTGAAGCTGCCGTTTAGTTGAACGTGTACCGCAAGCTGAGCTGGATACGGTAGACGTCATTGATCGTTGCCGACTGCTGGAACGTGCGGTCGAGGAGTTTATCACCAATGTTGCGGAGACGGTAGATCGGACGACCTTGGCTGTCAGCGCCGCGGGCGATGAGCGGCTGTGTCGTGACGGGAATTTGCCCAACACCCCAGTCCTTGTTGAGCAAGTTTGTGAAGTTGAGAATATCGACTCGGAGCTGAAGTCCTTGTCGGTTACCAAAGAGATCTCCGGCGATCTCCTGCGTTAGACTCACGTCCGCCCGCCAGACCATGGGGAAAAACAGAGCGCCGCGTTCGGCGTACTTCCCTCGATTCTTGCTCAAGTATGGGTCTTGCTCGATGTATGCTTCCCAGGCATCGGCTTGTTGTTGGGCAGTAAAGGTCACGTTCTGCCCGTTGACAGTGACGCTGTAATCTTGGAAATTCATCTGGCTTCTATCACGCGGGATGTAGATGAGATCGTTGCTTGTTCCGCCGTCGCCATTGAGGTCCCCCGCGTACACATAGCTCGCATTGCCATTTGTCTGACCGTTGAGGAAGACTGAGAGCGTTGTCGCCCCGATACTCAAGTATTCGAAGCGGTAGGATGCGGTGGCGAACGCACGATGGCCAGGTGAGTTCACCGAGAAGCCAAGCCCTGGGTTGTTCGGATCACCCGTGTGCGGATTGTTGTTCCACGAACCGAACGCAATCGAGCCAGGATCGACGGTGTTTTTCGTTACGCCGTAGCTGTAGCCTGCTTTGAAGTACCAATTATCCATCCACGGCCGTTCGAGCGTGAACGCGATATTCCACGAGTACCCAACATTCTGGTTTTTCAGCACAACTGCGCTGGTAACCATCGAGTTGATGCGATTACCGCTGGTCCACCGCGGACGGTTATCTGGGCCAGCGAACAGCGTGTCGGCTGGTTTGAGATTGGCGTTGATGTAATAGATGCCGTTGACATCGCGTGCGTAGAGGAATTCTGCAGTTCCGACAAATCCAAATGGCAACTGCTGATCTATACCGAGCGTGGAACGCCACAGTTGTGGGAAGCGGAAACCAGGGTCAGTAAGCGCCAGCTCATAGCTACGGGCAGGCTGGCCAGAGACGTTGGTTGGCTTATAATGGTTCGGATCGGGATGGAACGGCCGTGCAGTCGTGTTATCGAGTTGCTCGAAGCCGGTCAGGACGCCGTTGTTCCCGATCTGATTCGAAATCCATACGTACGCTGGACGTGCTGTGAAGATCCCCGTTCCACCGCGAAGAATGGTCGTGCGATCACCCGAAACGTCCCAGTTGAAACCAAGGCGCGGCGAAAAGAGCGGGTTCGGATCGGGCATCTTATCGGTGCGGTAGCGCACAGCGTTGCCATTCTCATCGCGGAACGTCAGAGTGTCAACCTGCGGATTGTGGTAGCCGGTGTTCTCGAACAATGGCACATCAACACGCAACCCTGCCGTCAGTCGTAAGGATGGAAGGACGTTCCACTCATCTTGCGCATAGATGCCACCATACCAGACCTTGAGCGGCTGAATTGGTTTTGTCAAGCCTGGGATATTCGACCACCGCACCTGGAATCGCCGTAGCGTCACTGGCGAAGTCGTCCGATTGGGATTGGCAAGGTAATCGAGTGCATCGGTGTAAAAATCCTGGAGCGAGTTGTACACGTACACGCTCTGCGAGCCAGGGAAGAAGACATTCTCCGATTGATACCGCTCTGCACTCAAACCAAAGGTCAGTGTGTGCTCTCCGGCGTAGTAGGTGAAGTTATTCTGCAGTTGCAGCGTCCAGTAACGCAGCTCGTTGTTCGGCGTAAACGGTTCAGTACCGAACGAGGTATAGGTCGTGCCATTTTCCAAGATGTCAACGAATGGGAAGAGTCTGCTCGGCTGCTCGCGGCTCTCATCGTGGTGGGAGTAACCGACGATTAGCTGATTGGCCATATTCTCTCCGAGGATCGCATTCCACTCGCCAACCACCGAGCGGATGTTTTCCAGGATTGCATAGTTCGAGTTCTTGAAGTTGAGCGCGTCCAGATTCGTTCGTCGGTTCCCAAATCCCAGCGAAGAAGAGTTCGACAGCAGCACATCCGTTCGAGAATCCAGATGCACGTAGCGGAGCGTGAGCTTGTTGCGCTCGTCGAGGTTGTAATCTGAGCGAAGGAGAAACCGAAGCGCAGGAGTTTTGAAGTCATACCCTTCGTAGGGTCCTGTTTCATACCCGAAGCGGTCTCGGAGAAACGCGCTCAGCGAATCAAGCGATGATGCCCGCACGCGAGTGATATTGCCCCCGACCGGTTCACCTCGATTGGCGCGGAATGTCGTCCCAGGCTGCGTGAGTGCTTCAGTTTCGAAGTTCGTAAAGAAAAACCACCTGTCGCGGAGAATCGGCCCACCAAGGCGCGCCCCGACCATCGAGTAGCGGAACGTTCCCGGGTTAATCGTGGCGTCCTGTGCTTTTGTACCGACGAAATCTTGGTTGCGGAAAAAGTAGTAGAGCGAGCCTACCCATTGATTAGTCCCACTCCGAGTTACTGTATTGACGCCTGCGCCGACAAAGTTGCCTTGGCGCACATCGTAGGGCGCAATGTTGACTTGAATTTGTTCGATTGCGTCCAGGGAAATTGGCGCTACCCCGGTACGGTCGCCTGGTTGACCAGCCAACCCGAAGGAGTTGTTGAAGTAGGCACCGTCAACCGTGATATTGTTGAGGCGATTATCTTGCCCTGCGAACGTCATGTTCGCGCCCATCTGTGGTGTCAAGCGGGTGATATCTTCGATCCGCCGAGTAATCGTAGGCAGCGTTACTGCCGTCCGCTGATCAATTGCTGTTTCTGCTCCGGTCCGCGACGCGTTCAGCAAGCGGCTTTGTTCTGCAACGACGAGAACCTCCTTTCCCTGGACATCCTGC